>CAYOVS010000057.1:5996-9072 GCA_964407445.1 uncultured Peptococcaceae bacterium | reverse complement strand
GACAGAGCTCCATACCTGGGAAAGCTTGTCTTGGGGCAACTTCCCTATCGGCATCAAGATTGACCGGGGCGAGCCGCTGTTTCCCCGCATTGATTTGGCCGCATTGGCGGAAGCCTGCGCTGCCAATTCCACAGCAGAACTGCCAGAAGCCCAGCCGGAACCGAAAAAAGAGCCTATCGCTCCCATCGGCTCGGAATGTTTGATCGAGGATTTTGAACGCTTGGATTTGCGGGTGGTAAAGGTGCTGGCTTGCGAAAAGGTTCCCAAAACAGATAAGCTGCTCAAATTTACTTTGCAATTGGGCGAGGAAGAAAGAACTGTTCTTTCCGGCATTGCCAAGTATTATCAGCCGGAGCAGCTGGTGGGTAAAAATTTGGTGTTGATCGCCAACCTGAAGCCGGTTACCATTCGCGGCATCGAATCCAAAGGGATGCTGCTTTCCGCTTGCGGCAAGGATCGTCTGCAACTGGTTGAGGTTGCCGATATGCCAAGCGGCGTGAAGGTGATGTAAATGTTGTTTGATACTCATGCCCATTTGGACGATAAAAAACTGTATGACGATTTACCAGGCGTTTTGGAAAGGGCGGCGGCAGCCCAGGTGGAAAAGATTGCCACCATTGGCTGCGATTGGCCCAGCTCGCTGATGAGCGTGCGACTGGCGGAAAAATTTCCTGGCCGGGTATATGCGGCGGTAGGGATCCATCCCCAAGACGCAGCTACGCTAAATGCCCAAATGCTGGAAAAGCTTTTTGAGCTGGCTAAGGCAGAAGCGGTTGTGGCCTGGGGCGAGATCGGTTTGGATTATCATTACGACGGTTTTTCCAAAGAGACACAGCAAAAAGCCTTTCGTGCCCAGATTAGTGCGGCGAAACAAGCCGGACTGCCCATTATCATTCATGATCGGGATTCTCACCAGGATGTGATGCGGATTATCAAGGAGGAAAAAGCCGGTAGCAATGGCGGGATCCTTCATTGTTTTTCCGGTAGCTGGGAAATGGCAAAGTTTTGTTTGAATCAAGGCTTTATGATTTCTTTTGCTGGGCCGCTAACCTTTCATAATGCCAGGACAGCGGTGGAAATTGCTAAAAAAGTTCCTATGGATCGGATGTTGGTGGAAACGGATTCTCCGTATTTATCTCCGGAGCCATTTCGCGGAAAGCTTAACGAACCGGCAAAGGTGCGACTTGTGGCGGAAAAGCTGGCAGCCCTTAGGGGTGAGGACTGTCTTGCTGTTTTTGCCCAAACAACAGCCAATGCATTGCAGGTTTATCATATTTGAGCAGCTTATAATAAAAAAATAATGCTTTATGTTGCTAAACTGCCACTTTTGTGCTCATTGACATGCGATATTTATTTTGTCTTTGCGGTACATTTTGTGGCAGTTTTTTGGTGCAAATTTTTTGGCAATCTACTTGGGTTGAATTAACATATCTTGTCGCAAGACAAGAATATTTAATTAAATTTGGAGGTGTTAAAATGTCTAAGACACGGGAAGACAAGGGGGAAATCAAGCCATCATTTACGGTGGCGCTGATAGTATTGGTGCTAATTATCGCCATACTATCTATCGGTATGTTTGTTTTGAAAGTAGATTTACAGCCATTATTGTTAGTCGGAATTATTGTTACCATGCTTATTTGTAAGAAAGTTGGATTTACTTATGAAGCCATGGAAAAAGCACTTTGCCATGGGATCAGCCGGGCAATGACCTCATTATTTATTTTTATTTTAATTGGTATGCTGATTGGTTCTTGGGTACAATCCGGCACGGTTCCTGCTTTGGTTTATTATGGGTTGGGCTTAATTAGTCCTAAGTTTTTCCTGCCTGCTGGTTATGTTGCTTGTTCCATTATGGCTTTTGCTACCGGCACCTGCTGGGGTACCGGCGGAACCTTGGGCGTAGCTTTGCTGGGTATTGGTACCGGTATGGGCATGCCCTTGCCTCTGGTTGCGGGCATGGTAATTTCCGGTTCCTATTTCGGCGACAAAATGGCGCCGATTTCGGATACCAATAATCTTTCTACCGCAAATTGCGGTGCTGATTTGTACGGGCATATTGCCGCTATGGCCAGAACCGCTATCCCTACTTTTTTGTTGAGTGCTGCACTTTACACCGTAATTGGATTGCGTTATGCCGGTGCCAGCTATAATCTGGCGGATGTAGAAGCCATCCGTTCTACGATTAGCGGAATGTTTACGATCAATTTGACTACCTTGATTCCCCTGGTTGTGCTGATCGTCGTTTCCTTTATCAAGGTTCCGCCGATTCCCGCTTTGTTATCCGGTATTCTCGCCGGCAATATTTGCGCTGTTCTCTTCGAAGGGGTTACTTTGACCGATGTATTGACCTGCTGGAACTATGGTTTTGCCGGGGAGACCGGTAATGTGGTAGTGGATAAGATCATCAACAACGGCGGCATTCAGGATATGATGTGGACCTTTTCGTTGGCCTTTATCGGCGTCGCGTTAGGCGGTCTGCTGGACGATACGCGGATTTTGGAGGTTTTGATCGACAAATTTATGGAAAAGATCAAATCGGCCTGGGCTTTGGTTACCACCACGATTATTACTTCCATGTTGAGCAATATGGCAATGGGTGAAAATTATCTTTCTTCTATTATTAATTCCCGGTTGTGGGGGCGCGCTTATGATAAATTAGGTTTGCAGCGCCGGATGCTGTCTCGTTGCGTGGAAGAAGGTGCTACCTTATCCGCACCTCTGATTCCCTGGACTACGGCCGGTGCGTTCTTCTATGGCGCGTTCCAGCTTTCTCCCTTTGTGTATGCGCCGTTTGCCTTTACCAATTATATTTGCCCGCTAATGACCATTATTCTGGTGGCTTTCGGGATCACTTTAATTCGGGTGCCTGCGTCTGGCCAGCAGGATATCTTCTACGATAAGGAACGGACCAACCTGTCTGAAGGAACGATTGAAGCCGTGAGCTAAGGAGAATACCAGTCTTCTTGGGAATTCTACTGTTACGAACGGAAAGAAACAGATTTATTGTCTTTTGTCCTTCAGAATAGACTAGCTGTTCTTGGTGGCGCATAGGATATAGTGACGGTGTTGCGATTGC
>CAYOVS010000057.1:0-5986 GCA_964407445.1 uncultured Peptococcaceae bacterium | reverse complement strand
AAATACCGTCCCTATCTGTTGTAATAGGTCAGAATATGAGATTTGACAAATTGCGATAGATATTATACTATGTAATCATCATGGGTGAATTTTGCCTTTGCGTTCCCGGAGGGAAGATGGTTAAAACGGATAAATTTCTAAAAGAACAAGTTTTAGGCGATGTAGGTGAAGCTACTTTTGTGGCGCCTGTTGAACCGCAGCGGATGAAACCAGCGGTGTATCAGCCGGAAACCATTCCCATGCTGCAACCGGCAGGCGTCAAAACGGAGGAAAAGTATTCACCGCCTTCGGTATTGATCGCTTGCACCGGGGTATTGCTTTGCTTAAGTATTGCTTTTGCTTCTTATTTAGGGATGTGGGAGAATGGCAGCTTTGATTTTGGCGTTCTTGCTGCAAAGAAAGTTACTTTAATAATTAACGGATCTTCTTTTCAGGTAAGCTCCGATGCAATGTACATAGAAGATTTACTGGCAGAACGAGATATTGTGCTTTCGGAAGGGGACACCTTGAGTATCCCTGCCGAAAAAAGGCTGGAAGAGGGAATGACGATTCGTATCGTCAAAGAAATCAATGTTTCCATTACTGCGGATGGCAAAAGCTATCAACTGACCACCAAACCGCTAACTGTTAGTGCGGCTTTGGCGTCTGCGGGGATTTCTATGGCGCAAGAGGATCAGGCTTCTTTGCCCTTGGAACGGTATTTGTATGATGATATCACTTTTGAGGTGTATCGTATCACCAACGAAGAAATTGTGGAGCAGGAAGAGCTGGAACCCACGGTTACCCGCCAGGAAAGCGCCTATCTGGAATCCGGTACCAGTGAAACCTTGGTAACCGGTAATAAGGGCTTGCGGGAAACCACCTATAAAGTGACCTACCGCAACGGGGAGGAATTCAGCCGGGAGCAGATCGATAGCAAGGTGGTGAAGGAACCGGGGACGACCATTATTGCCTATGGCACCATGACCTTGGCCAGCAGAGGAGAATCCGGTGGAGATGCCCAGGTGACAACCACCGCTGGCGGAAACAGCATCTCTTATGTAGAAAAAATAACGGTAGAAGCAACAGCCTATACCGCCACCGGAAACCGTACCGCCACCGGCACCTGGCCAAAAGTTGGCACGATTGCCGTGGATCCCAAGTACATTCCCTTGGGCACAAAAGTATACATAGAAGGCTACGGTTTTGCCACAGCAGAAGACACCGGCGGCGCGATCAAAGGGCATATTATCGATCTGTATATGGATACCTATGACGATTGTATTTCCTGGGGCAGACGCAGTACCACCTTGTATATTTTGGAATAAGCTGAGGAAAAAGGATGACGGATCAAGTGATTGCTACGCCCGGTTCTACCGGGCGTTTGTTGGCAGAACTGCAAAAAAATCCCCGCAAAAAGTTGGGGCAAAATTTTTTGGTGGAGGAAACCGTGGTTGCGGCTATTGCGCAAAACGCGTTGACTGACCCTCTGCTGCCGGTTGTGGAAATCGGCGCCGGGTTGGGCGCTTTGAGTCAGGCTTTGCGCCCGCTGACAGGGGACATGCTTTTGGTGGAGCTGGATCACGGTTTGGCTGTGCACTTGCAAGCGTTGTTTGCTGGCGACGGAGGTGTACGGATCTTGGAGGCGGATGCCTTACAGCTGGATTACGATCAGCTTACTGCGGCGCAGGGGTGGAAGACGTATCAGCTTTTTGGCAATATTCCCTACCATATCACCAGCCAGCTTGCGGAAAAGCTGGTCTATACCCAAAACTGGCAGACAGTCACGTTGCTGCTGCAAAAAGAAGCAGCCCAACGCTTGCTGGCCTTGCCGGGAAAAAACAATTGCCCCTTGGCGCTGGAGCTGGCCTATGTAGCTAATGGAGAGCTGCTGTGCACGGTACCGCGCAATTGCTTCTATCCGGTACCGGCGGTGGATTCCGCCGTGATCAAGCTGACCCGATGGGAACAGCCACCCGTTGACGGCGACCGGGACAAGTTGTTTGCGCTGCTTCATGCTGCATTTTCCCTGCGCCGCAAAACGCTGGCCAATGCTCTGGCTGCGTCTGCCTTGCCCGGCGATAAAGCGCACTGGCAAAGCTTGTTGTTTGCGTGTGGCTTTGGTGAAAATTGCCGGGGCGAAGAGCTTTCTTTGCAGGATTATGGATTGTTGCTGGAGTATGCGGAAAAAAAGCGAGGATACTGATATGGAAACGATCTGGGCGATTACGATCATAGTTTTACTGGTTGTGATTATCCTGCTATTGCTGCTGCGCCGGGACGGGGAAAAGGCGGCGGCCGCTACTGAAAGCAGATTAAAGCAAGAGCTGGACGCGCTGCGGCGGGAAAATTACGAGATGCAAACCAATCACGCCGACCGGTTGTTGCGGCAAATGTTGATGCTGAATGAAGCAGACAGTCAGCGTATGGAAAATTTGCGCGCCGGGATCAGCGGCAATTTGGAATCCATGCGGGAAAGCAATGAGAAAAATTTAGCCGAGATTCGCTATACGGTGGATGAAAAGCTGCATCAGGATTTAGAACGCAGGCTGGGAGATTCCTTTGCCACCATCAGCCAACGCTTGGAGCAGGTCTATAAGGGCTTAGGGGAAATGCAGGCCTTGGCGGTTGGCGTAGGCGATTTAAAGAAAGTGCTGACCAATGTGAAAAGTAGGGGCATCTGGGGCGAAATTTCGCTGGGCAATTTGCTGGAGCAGATTATGACCCCGGCGCAATACCAAACCAATGCGGCAGTCAATCCGGAAAGGCCGGAGCTGCGTGTGGAGTACGCGGTCTTGCTGCCGGGGAAAAAGGAGCAACCGGTGTATTTGCCCATCGACGCCAAGTTTCCTCTGGAGGATTATCAGGCGTTGTTGCAGGCAGAGGAGGATAGCGACACGGCAGCCAGGGCGGCAGCTGGCAAAGCCTTGGAGCAGCGTGTGCGGGAATTTGCCAAGGATGTGCATCAAAAGTATATTTGCCCGCCCAGCACCACGGATTTTGCGGTGATCTTTTTGCCCTTGGAGGGGTTGTATTCCGAGCTGATCCGCCGTACGGATTTGGCGGAGCTGCTGCAAAGAGAATACCGGGTGTTGCTGGCCGGGCCCACCACCATTTCCGCTTTGCTCAACAGCCTGAAATTGGGCTTCCGTTCCTTGGCGGTAGAGCAGCGGGCCGGCGAGGTTTGGCAGCTGCTTAATGAGGTAAAACGAGGCTTTGGGGAATTTTCGCTGATTTTGGAAAAGATTCAGCGCCGTTTGCGGGAAGCTTCTACCGGGGTAGATAGCGCTGCCGCCAAAACCAGAAAGATCGAACGGAAACTCAGTAAGGTGGCGGAATTGCCTTTGGGTGACGGCGAAGCCGTGCCGGAGCTGTTTGAGCATACGGATGCGGTATCCGATGCCGTGGAAGACGAGGAGGAGTTGCATGTCTAAGCTGAAGCTGCTTTCCTGGAATGTGAACGGCATTCGGGCCGCCGTGAAAAAAGGCGCCTTGACCGCTTTATCGGAAATTGATGCGGATCTTGTTGCGGTGCAGGAAATCAAGGCCAAGCCGGAGCAATTTCCCGCGGAGCTGCTGCAATGGCCGGGATATCAGCCTTTTATCAATGCGGCGGAGCGCCCCGGATACAGTGGTGTGGCCATTTTTGCCAAAGCCCAGCCGGAGCAGGTGCAGTACGGTTTTGGCATAGAACGCTTTGATGTGGAAGGTCGTGTGGTGGCCTTGGAGTATCCCCAGTTTCGTCTATGCAATTGCTACTTTCCCAATGGGGGCAACGGCCCGGAACGGCTGCAATATAAGATGGATTTTTATGAGGAAACCCTGCGCTATGCGGCAGCATGCCCTAAGCCGCTGATCGTTTGCGGCGATGTGAATACCGCCCACAAGGAAATCGACTTGGCGCATCCCAAGGAAAATGCGAACAATACCGGCTTTTTGCCACAGGAACGGGCCTGGATCGATCGCTTTTTGGCGGCAGGCTTTGTGGATAGCTTTCGTTTATTTCATCAAGAAGGGCAGCAATACAGTTGGTGGGATATGAAATCTCGCGCCAGAGACCGCAATGTGGGTTGGCGGATCGATTATTTCTTTGTTCAGAAAACCTTGGAGCAGCATATCACCGGTGCGGAGATCTTGCCCCAGATTATGGGCTCGGATCATTGCCCAATTGTGCTGGAATTAGAATTTTAGCCATAAAAAAACAGGTTCCGCAAAGAAGCTCTTGGCGGAACCTGTTTTTTTTAACTGGCAAAGCTATTTGATAATAGCTTTGTGATATACTTTTTTGCCTTTGCGCAGCAGGGCGTAGCCTTGGGCAAAATCTGCCTTGGTGATGCTCTGGTCAAAGGCGCTTACCCGTTCATTGTTCAGGTAAATGCCGCCGTCCTTAATCAGCCGCCGTCCTTCGCTGTTGCTGGTAATCAGACCGCAGGTGCTGAGCAGGCTCATAATGTCAAGCCCGTTTAGCTGGTCAGCGCTGATTTCGGTGGTGGGAACATTTTCCAGATCGCCGCCACCGCCAAACAGCGCCTTGGCCGCCGTCTGCGCTTTGTCCGCTTCCTCTGGGCTATGCACCAGAGCGGTGACCTCATAAGCCAATATCTCTTTGGCTTTGTTGATATCGGCGCCTGCCGCCATATCTGTCATGGCGCGTACCTCGTCCATGGGAATGAAGGTCAGCAGACCCAGGCAATTGGCCACATCTGCGTCGTCGATATTGCGCCAGTATTGATAGAATTCGTAGGGACTGGTTTTTTCCGGATCCAGCCAAACCGCACCGCTTTCGGTTTTGCCCATTTTTTTGCCTGCGCTGGTGGTCAGCAGCTTAAAGGTGAGGGCATGCGCAGCAGCGCCTTCCACCCGGCGGATCAAATCGGCGCCGGAAAGGATATTGGACCACTGATCGTTGCCGCCCATTTGCAAAATCGCGCCTTTGCGACGGTATAATTCTAAAAAGTCGTAGGATTGCATCAGCATATAGTTGAATTCCAGGAAGGAAAGACCTTTTTCCATCCGGCTTTTGAAGCATTCCGCGGTAAGCATTTTGTTTACGGAGAATAAACGTCCGTAATCCCGGAGGAATTCGATATAATTCAAAGGAAGCAGCCACTCGGCATTGTTGAGCATCATTGCGCCGTCTTGGTCGTCAAAGCGGAGAAATTTGGAAAATTGTTTTTTGAAGCGTTCCCCGTTTGCAGCAATATCTTCCTGGGTGAGCATTTTGCGCATATCGCTGCGGCCAGAAGGATCACCAACCATAGTGGTGCCGCCACCGATCAAGGCGATAGGACGATGACCGGCTTTTTGCATATGCATCATCACGATAATTTGAATAAAATGCCCTACATGAAGGCTGTCTGCCGTAGGATCAAAACCAATATAAAAGGTGATAGGCTCGCCACCCAGCAGATCTCGCACCTCTTGTTCATTGGTAAATTGTTCCACAAATCCTCTTTCCTTGAGAATGTCAAAAACATTAGTCATTTGATTGTTCCATCCTTTCAAGTATATACCCCTCTATAATAAATTTAATAATACTTTTTGTCAAGTTATTGGCATAAAGCCATTAAAATGCTATAATAATCAGAAATGCACTTTTTGTCCTATTAGGATAGGGGAGGCGTGAAATGGAATACAGACAATTGGGAAATACTGGCATCAAGGTTAGTCGACTATGCTTCGGCGTATTGCCAATGGGGCCGCTGCAAGCAAATCTTTCCGTTGATGATGGGGGAGAGCTGTTGTTGGCAGCGATGGAAAATGGCATTAATTTTTTTGATACCGCCCAATCCTATCAAACGTATCCTCATTTGGCAAAAGCGCTGCGCCATTATCCTGAACAGGTGGTCGTTGCCAGCAAATCTACGGCTGCCGACTATGCAGGGATGGAAAAGGCGATTCAAGAGGCACTGCGGGCGCTTTCTCTGGAATATATTGATATTTTCCATTTGCATGCGGCCAGGGTGGACGTGGATTTACTGGAAAAGCGGGCAGGCGCTTGGCAATG
>CAYOVS010000056.1:0-9176 GCA_964407445.1 uncultured Peptococcaceae bacterium | reverse complement strand
CCTTGGCGATTTTTGTTTTGATCCGTTTTCTTGGCAGCAATATCCAACGGATTGCCGACAGCACGCAACGGCTGATTTTATTGGCGGAGGGAGATTTGAATACTGCCGCCGTGCAGGATGTTAACCGGGATGAGATTGGCCAGTTGGCGGAAGCTACCCAGCGCCTGATTGCAGAGTTTTCGGAGATCATCGGCGATATTAAAAACAATCTAAGCGAAATGGCTATGGGAAATTATGATTTGGAGATCAATCGGGAGTATTTAGGCGATTTTTCCGAAATTAAGCTGGCTCTGGAACAAAATATTGCTTCTTCCAACCGTTTGTTTACGCGTGTTACCCGAGCATCCGAAGAGGTGGCTCGGGGCTCGGCGCAGATGGCGGCGGGGGCGGCCGGTTTATCTCAGGGCGCCAGTGAGCAGGCCAGCTCTGTGGAAGAATTGTTTTCCACCATTTCGGATATTGCGCTTAGAGCGGCAAATATTGCCGATCCCTATGCGCGGCAAGACCAAACCCTTGGTGGGGATAGAGCAGATTACCAGATGGAAACGGAAAAGCAAATTGCCTCTGCACAAACCAAGATGGAGCGGTTGATTGCGGCTATGGAACGGATCAGTCAAACCTCAGGCCAGATCGGCAAGATTTCCACGTTGATCGAAAGTATTGCCTCAGAAACCAATATTCTGGCATTGAATGCTTCTGTAGAGGCTGCCCATGCGGGAGAAGCCGGCAAAGGCTTTGCGGTGATTGCTACAGAAGTGCGGCAGTTGGCGGGCAAGAGCAGAGAAGCCGTCAAACAGACCAATGCGCAGTTGGGCAGCATCCTCCGTGCCGTCACCCGGGGCAATCAGATGGTGGAGGATACGGTAGAAGCGGTAAGCTCAATTACCTTGGCAATGGAGCAAATCAAAAGCGCTCTGGCGCAGATTTCTAATGTTATCGAAAATACGGCCGCCACCGCAGAGGAAACCGCAGCCGGTAGCGAGGAGCTTTCTGCGCAAGCCAATCTGCTGCAGGAGCTGGTAGCGCAGTTTAAGTATAAAGAACAGTAAACAAAAAATAGAGATAGATCGTGGAGGAACTGTTTTATGGAAAAATCGATTATGATCGTGGATGACGCAAAATTTGCCCGCAATCTGGTCAAGCGTGCTTTACTGAACGGTGGGTACGATAACTTGATCGAAGCTTGCTGCGCCGCCGAGGCGCTGGAATTGTTCCAAAGCCATCACCCCGACCTGGTGCTGCTGGATATTACCTTGACGGATCGCAATGATTTAAGCTTGCTACAGGATTTGCTCAATATTGATCCAAAGGCAAAAATTGTCATGAACACCGCCATCGGACAGGAACTAATTATTGCCGATGCCCTGGAGATTGGCGCCCGTGATTTTATCACCAAACCTTTTGTGGAAGAGGAGTTGCTAAAGATCGTTGGCAATCTGCTCAAGGAGGAATGATTTATGGAGCAGACGGGGCATAGTTCCGGGGAAATTCTCACTTTTCTTTTGGGAGATTGTCGTTTTGGTATTTTGACCTCTCAAATTTTGGAGGTGGTTGGGCTGCATGCTGGTGCTGTTCAGCAGGTGCCCGGCGCGCCTTCCTGTTTGTTGGGCCTGATCAACCTGCGGGGAAAAATCGTGCCGCTGGTGAACGGTAGCGCTGTGATGGGGTTGCCTTTGCCGCAGCAGCCGGCGCATACCGCTTTCATCTGCCGCTTTGAAGAGCAGCCGGTGGGCTTTATTGTAGATGAGCTGCAAGAGGTGTTGGATTGGGATAGCGGGGAATGGGGAGAACCTCAGAATCATCCCGCGCAAGCCTTTCTCGCAGGCTTATTTGGGGATGAGACGTTTTCACTGCCGGTATTGGCGCCGGACAAGCTGTTTGCGGCTGCATTGGATAAAAAGGAGGGCTAGGCATGCCTGTGCTTTCCGATGCGTGCTTCCAGCGTTTGGTTGATTTTGTGATCCGCCGTTATGGAATCAATTTGGCCTGTAAACGGGCTTTGGTAGAGGCCAGATTGTCTTTTGATATTTCAAGGCGGGGCTTTAGCAGTTATGAAGAATATTTGAAAGCGGTAATGGCAAACCCTTCCGGCACAGAGTGCCAGCATATGATCGACCGTCTTTCTACCAACCATACTTATTTTTTTCGAGAGACAGACTGCATGCAGCATATGCTCAAAACGGCATTACCCTCGTTATGCAGCCAAAATAGCCGGGAATTGCGTATTTGGTGCGCAGCAGCTTCCAGCGGGCAGGAGCCTTATACCCTTGCGATGCTTCTGGAAGAAGAGCTTTGTGTCAAAAGAAAAGATGTGACTTATTCCATTTTGGCTACGGATATTAATACGGAGGTACTGCAGATCGCACAAAAGGCGATTTATGCAGACAGCGAGCTGAAAAATATACCGCAGCGATATTTGCATTATTGTCAAGATAATCATAACGGCAGCTTTGCCATAGAAAAAGCAATCAGAACTCATATTACCTGGCAGCAGAAAAATTTGATGGAGCCTTTTGGCTTTCGGGCGCCCTTTGATTTTATCTTTTGCCGTAATGTGATGATTTATTTTCAACAGGATACCAGACAGAAAGTTACAGGAGCTTTATGGCAGGCCTTGCGCCCTAACGGATATTTGTACGTGGGGACTACGGAAAGTATTGATCTGACGCGCAAGCTGTTTCGTTATATTGCGCCTTCCATATATCAGAAAGGCGGTGACAGTTGTGGCAAGTATTAAGGATATTCAAGTGCTGATTATCGAGCCCTCTCCCGCTATGCAGGTGAAATTTCTGGAATATTGTGGAAGCGTTAAAGGACTACGGATTGCGGCTTTATTATCCTCTTGCCAGCCGTTATTATTGCTGGGTGATCTTGCTTCGACTTTGCGGGAGCAAGGCCCTGATGTGGTGATTTACGGATTTACGGATTCCTATGCGCATAAGCGGCAGGAGTTGGAACAGCTTAGAGCTGTTTTGCCGGCGCAATATATTGCTTTTTCCGAGGATATCGTAGATAAAGAAACTGCGGTACGCAGGGGATTGTTTGCCTGGGTAACCCGTCCCCAACCAGGGAGCTTGCGGGAAGAGGATGTCTTTACCAAACTGGTGTATCAGGTGCGCAATGCCAGATTATCCGGTTCCGTATCCAGCTTTGGCTGCGGCGGCGCCTGGGCGGCCTTGCCCTTGCCCCAAATCCACCAACCCCAAAGGGTGGAGGCTGTATTTATCGGTGCTTCCGCCGGGGGAACCGTTGCCATCAGTAAGGTTGTCAATCAGTTGCCGGCGGATTTTCCCTGTGTGCTGGTGGCGCAGCATATGCCGGAAGGCTTTACCAAACTATTTGCCAATAACCTGGCCGCAAAAAGTGCGATGACCGTAACGGAGGCACAAGGCGGCGAACCACTGCAAAGGGGCTGCATTTATGTGGCTCCTGGGGATCGGCATTTGACGGTGGCCTGTAAAAATGGCGGATATGTAACCTGCTGTACCGATGGGGAAAAGGTCTCGGGGCATCGGCCTTCTGTGGATGTGCTGTTTCATTCCGCAGCGGTTGTTCTGGGTTCCCGGGCAATCGGCGTCATTCTCACCGGGATGGGCGCTGACGGTGCGGCCGGATTGCTGGCCATGCACCAGGCTGGTGCGTATACCTTTGGCCAGGATAAAGAAAGCAGTGTTGTTTATGGTATGCCGGAGGTGGCCTTTTCCTTGGGAGCAGTGACCCGGCAATTGTCATTGGAGCATATCGGTAGCGAGCTGATACGCTATGTCAACAGCAGAAAGGGCAGGTGACAATGGAAAACGGCGACCAATCCAACAATATTCTGGAATTATATATTTTTGAACATAACCAATTACTGCAAACATTGGATTCTCTTCTTTTGGAAAGCGAGCAGCTGCATCAGTTGACCCAGGAAAGCATCGGTGAAATCTTCCGCATTATCCACACCTTAAAAGGCTCCTCTGCGATGATGCGTTATACCGCATTGGCCCAAACCGCGCATCTGTTGGAGGATTCCCTGGCCTTGTTGCGGCAGAATCCTGCTTTGGCGCAGGCCAATCTCCGGCCGGTGCTGGATACCACCTTTGCGGTATCGGATTATTTTAAACAAGAGCTTGCTCGCTTGGACGAACAATATGTGCCTGTGGAAGATCCCGCTTTGTCCCGGCGGTTACGGCAATTTGATGCTTTGCTGCGGCAGAATTCTGTTGTGGAATCGCCGTGTGTACAGCAACAAGTTGGGGAGGATGTTTCCTGGGAGTCGGAGCGGGGATATCAGTTGCGGTTGTTTTTGCAGCCCTGCCCGCTGATTACCGCAAGAGCCTTGTTGCTGCTGCGTTCTGTGTCCGGTTTGTGCCAAGAATTGTCTTCTGTGCCGGAACATCCGGAGCGCCATCCCGAAATGGCGGAAGCTTTGGCGGAAAAAGGCTTGCTGCTGCGACTGGTTTTAAACGAAGGCGCAACCATTGACCAGGTGGAAGATACCTTGTCCCGGCAGCCGTATTATGATCGCCATCAGCTGCTCCAATCTCCCCAACCAAAGCAGCCGCAGCAGCTAAAAGCGGGCAGAGACTCCTTTAGTGCGGAAAACGGTTCGGTCAGCTCCAAAATTGTCAGTGTGCATCAGGATAAGCTAAACAATCTGGTAGAACTGATTGGCGAGCTGGTAACGACCCAGTCCATGCTGGAGGAACAGCTGCGTTCCTCCGGGGTGATCGGCTCCAAGGTGGATAGCTTGCTAACCGGCGCCAAACGCTACTTGGCCGGGATTCAAAATGCGGCGATGGCGTTGACTATGGTGGAGATCGATACGGTATTCTTCCGCATGCGCCGGATTGTTCGGGATATGGCTGGGGTTACCGGTAAACAGGTAAAAATGATTTGTCGGGGCGGCAGTGTGGCTTTGGATAAGAGTATGATCGAGGCACTGTCTGATCCTTTGATGCATATTGTGCGCAATGCGATCGATCACGGACTGGAATCACCCGCAGAACGGTTAGCTGCCAAGAAAACGGAGCAGGGCTCGCTGATTTTGGAAGCACGCAGCAGAAACGACGAGGTGATCGTTACCGTTTCTGACGATGGTCGGGGGATTGACCGGCAGGCGGTTCTGCGCAATGCCTGCCAAAACGGGGTGATTGCCGGGGATGGAAGTGTGCTGTCCGACAAAGAGGTGTACTCTTTGATTATGGAAAACGGCATCTCCACCAAAGAGCAGGTGTCGCAATACTCCGGCCGGGGCGTGGGTTTGGATGCAGCCAGAGAACAGATTGTCAAAATCGGTGGCACCATTCATTGCGACAGTGTGCAGGGAGCAGGCTCCACCTTTACCATTCGCATTCCTGCCACACTTTCCATTATGGAAGGGCTTGAGGTGCCGGCTGGCGATAGCGTGCTGGTTTTTCCCATTACCGCAATCGGCAAGATTGTTTCCGAAACGATGCGTCGGCGAGAAGCGCTGTGGCCGCAGCTTGGGGCGGATGGGCTGCACTATATCACCTATCAGGAGCAAGCGTATCCGTTGATCGACTTGCGGCAGCGTTTATGCGGGCAGGAGGCTTCCAAGGAAGGCACCTTGCTTCTGGTGCGCCATAGTCGAGGACAGGCTTTTTTGATGACAGATGGCGTTGGGCGTCTGGCAACGGTGGTGGTGAAGCCCTTGCCTGATTTTTTGAAAAAACTAAACCGGCTGGAACCTGCTTTTGTTGGTTGTACGATTTTGGCGGATGGTAGAATTGGTATGGTGGTAGATTCCGGAAAGCTTCTGGGGCTTAGCCAGTGAAAGGTGGATATAAAGATGAAGCTGTTTGATCAGGAAGGTATTTTAGACGCGGATGTAATGGACGCTCTCTATGAACTAGGTAATGTAGGCGTGGGCATGGCCAGTGTGGCCTTGGGCAAGATTTTGGGGATGCGCGTTTCGATTGACCCGCCCAAGGTGCAGCCGGCTGGGGCGGATATTTCTGCGCTGATTCCTGATGAACCGGATAAGGTTGCGGTGGGGATCCTGATGTCTATGGAAAATACCTTGAGCGGCGCGGTGTTGTTCCTTGTGGAGAAAGAGTTTATTACCCAGGCTGTCGCCAAAATGACCGGAACTCTGTATGATGATGTTTCCCTGCTGGAGGAGGAAGAAAGCTTATCCGCTGTGCAAGAATTAGCCAATATTATGGCGGCTGCTTATATGAAGGCGTTTGGCAGCTACTCTGGTTTGCGGATTTATCTGGCTCCGGTGATGGTGGGCGTGGATATGATCGGCGCGCTGGTGTCCTATCCTTTGGCACAGCTTTCCATGGAGAACGGACGGATTATTTGTATCGACACCAGTTTTTCTCTGGTGGGTGAGGAGAACCAACCGATGCAGAATGCCAGCCATATCTTAATGCTGCCGGACGAAAGCTCTATTGAGAAACTGATGCAAAGCTTAGGGCTGTAGTTGCTCTGATCCTGCGGTATTCATGATGCGGAAAGGAGTTGCCAAGGCATGAATCAAAAAGCACAGCCAAGAGCAATGCGGTGGGGAAGCAAAGGTTTAAAGGGGCAGATGCAGGTATATTTGCTGCTCTCATCGTTGTTGCTGATGATGTTTTTCGTATGTAGCTTTGTGCTGTATACAGGTTCCAGGGAAGTGCTGGAAAAGCAATTGTCCCGTCAGGCGACTGCTCTGGCGGGGGCGTTAGAAATACATTTTACGACTGCAGGCGGTGATCAGGATTGGTCTGCTTGCTTGTCTGTTGCCCAGCAAGCAGTGGTTGCGGCAGCTTTTGAGGAACAGTATTTGTTGTTCACACCGGAAAATCAGGCTTTGCTGTGTCAGGAAGAGCAGATCTTGACTTCGTCCGGGGACGAGTTGGGCTTTTCTGCCGGGCTGACGCAGGCTTTGGACAAAGATACCCATGGCATCATCCGGTTCACACAGAATAATACAAAATTGCTGGGCTGCCTGACTACTGTAAAAGACAGTGGTTGGCAGGTATTGGCTTTTGCACCGCAACGATCTGTTTGGCTGGCGGCAATGAGGCAGGGATTGCCGATCTGGGGGATGCTGTTGCTGCTGCTGGTAGTGCTGCCGCTGCTGTGGCGGCACGCTTGCCGCAAATGGCTATGGCCCTTGCAGCAGATTAAAGAGCAGGCGGTAGCTGCCGCTGCGGGAGATTTTTCCGTTGCTGTTGAGACGAATCTCCAGGGAGAGCTGGGACAGTTTGCAGAAGCAATCGGCCGGATTACCCAGGTTCTGCAGCAAATGATGCCGCAATTGGCGCAAAACGCTGCTTTGCAGAGTACAACCATCACCACGCTGCAAAATAAGCGAAAGGATTTTTCCAATGCCGTTTCTCAGCAAAAAACATTGTATGATTCCCTTACCCATTGTGCGGAGGCTTTGGCTGTCAACTTTGTGGATACCGGTAGAGAAAACGCTTCTGTAGCCAGCGGTCTGCAGCAGGCGGAGGAGCAACTGCGTGAAAGCAGTCGGCAGTTGCAACATCTGTGGCGGCAGATTAGTTTGTTGGATACCACGACCAGAGAAATCCAGCTTGCAACCAGGTCAACGGAGGAAGTGTCTTTTCAAACCCATATTTTATCCATTCTTGCCAATGTGGAAGCGGTTTCTATGGAAGAAAATGTTGCTGGTTTTCGGGTAATTGCCCAGGAAATTAAGCAATTGGCAGCAGAAAGCTCTCTGTCTGCGCTGAACGCCAAGCATGCGGTGAAGCAAATGGGGCAAATAGTGGAAGAAGGGTTGCGGCTGCAGCAGCTAGCCGTGGCGGCGGTGCAGAATATCCAAATTGTGGTAGAAAGAAGTCGGCAGCAGGTTGCCGGTTTGCAAACAAGCTTGTTAAGTGGAGAACATCTGACAGCGCAGCTAACAACCAATTTGGCTTTAACCGATCCGGTTATGATATCTGCTAACGCTGTTGAAAAAGAGCTGGAACAACTTTGTTCTGCTATGGCGCAGCAATATGCAGTTCTGGCAGTTTTTGCAAGCAAATGGAACCAGTGCACTTTTAATGATACCGATATAATTTTATGAGGAATCTATAAATGACCCAACAATTTACCGTAAAAATCGGCGATTATCAGATCGCACAAGGAGATGTCAAACTGGTCACATATGCGTTGGGTTCCTGCGTTGGGGTTTGTTTGTATGATAAACAAAAGCAGCTTGGCGGGATGGCGCATATTTTGTTGCCGGTTTGTCCCCAGCGTATTCTGGAGGTTCCCGGCATAGAGCAGCGAAAATACGCGGATACTGTTTTGCCGATGCTTTTGGCAGAGCTGTTGAAGCGCGGCGCAGAAAAAAGGCGGTTGCAGGCGATGATTGCCGGAGGTGCGCAAATGTTCCCCTTTGGCGATGATAAGCATTGGCGAAACATTGGCTGGTTGAATATGGAGGCCGTGCGCTCCTGGCTTGCTATGCAGCAGATTCCCTTGCTGGTGGAAGAAAGCGGTGGAAAATCCGCCCGGACCATGCGCTTTGCTTTGCAGAATGGATTGGTTGCGGTTTCTTCGGCTGGTACGGAATATCGTTCTCACAGCGTATTTTAGAATGGGTTTTGGTGATTTTGCCTACAATGACAAATGAAAAAGCAGGGGTTGCCTCGTTATCGTGGGGCAACCCCTGCTTTTTGTTGAAATAAGAGCTTTGTAAGAAGGCTTACAGCTGGTTTGCCAGTGCGGCAAGCTGTTTTTGGATTGCTGCGGTTTTTTCTGCATCATCCAAAAAAGAGCCGCTAAAGCACTGCCCGGCGTATTCCCAGCCCAAATAGGCGCAGACTGCCTGCAGATGTCCGGCGATCAGCTCATATTGCCCATTGGGGGGCGGCGTGCCGCCAATGGCGATTGCCCCAATCTTTTTGGGAGCCGCCTTCAATTTATCCACTTGGGAGAAAAACCGGTCGATCACGGCTTTGAGCTGGCTGCTAATGCCCATAAAATAGATGGGAGAAGCAAAAACCAGCGCATCGGCAGCAGCGATTTTGGCTTGCAGCTCTGCGCCGCCATCCTTTTGGATGCAGGTGCCGCCGTTTTTCTTGCAGGCGAAGCAGGATTTGCAGCCGCCTAAATTAAGCGCGGGCACATTGACTGTCTCTACTTCCGTGTTGGCAGGCAGGGATTCTGCCAGCATTTTTAAAGCTGCTGCGGTGTTGCCGCCGCTTCTGGGGCTGCCGTTTAACAAT
>CAYOVS010000055.1:0-9291 GCA_964407445.1 uncultured Peptococcaceae bacterium | reverse complement strand
GGGTTACCATATACTCTGTCAGCGGAATCCTTCCTCCTACCTTCCCGTCGATCACCGCCAGCCTGCCAATCCGGTCGCTCCCATTATACCCCAAGCTGCTTTTTCCGTCCAGCAAATCCACCCCTGCCTTTTGCGCCCAAATCACCGCATCCGCCAGTGATAAATCATACTCCTGAAACACTTGGCAGATGCCCTCAATAGACATCCCCGCAGCATACAGTTCCCGAAAAAGTAACCCCGCCGTGCTTTCCACATCTCCCTGCCGCTCCAAACCCCAAGGCGTGATCTGCGCCGCGTTTTTATCCCGCCCCAGATAGCTGTCGATCTCCTGTTCGCTGAAGCCCTGCTCCCGCAAAAGGTTCCGTCCATAATCCACGCCGTCCTGCCAGACGACTCTCTGTGCTCCGCCCACTCCCTCCTGATATAATCGGCTGTATTCCGCGATTTCCCGTTCGTTGAAACCCAGCTTCCGAAAGCTTTCTGCTAACCAGCCCAATCCATCCCGACGGTTTTGCCCACCGGAAGCACCGCCAACAGCAGGACTACCGCCCCCAGCAGGGCTACCGCCCCCAGCAGGGCTACCGCCCCCAGCAGGACTACCACCCGCAGCAGGGCTACCGCCAGCAGCAGGACTACCGCCCGCAGCAGGACTACCGCCCGCAGCAGGGCTACCGCCAGCAGCAGGGCTACCGCCAGCAGCAGGGCTACCGCCAACAGCGGGACTACCGCCCGCAGCAGGGCTACCGCCAGCAACCCCCAATACCGGCTCGGCCTGTCCATTTTGCCCACCGGAAGCGCCGCCAACAGCGGGACTACCGCCCGCAGCAATACCAATAGTACCTCTGCCCGCAACCCCCAATACCGGCGCAGCCTGCCCGCTCACCAGTCCCTGCTCTGGGAATAGACCCGGCATATTTTCTCCGACAATCAGCTCTGGGCGGATAGACGGCGTATTTTGAATTACCTGCCCCAATCTGCCAACTTGACCAATTCCATCGAAAACGCCCTACCCACTCTTGGTAAACACCGGCGTAGCCAACCCATCCACCAATCCCAATGCCGCAAATACCGGCGCAGCCTGCCCATCCACCCTCTGCGTCTCTGTGGATACCGGTGATGCCGCCGCTCCGACAGCAGCCGTATTCGTTTCCATTTGATTGGAAACAACCCCGCCGCTTTGCACACCTTCGGTCTTTCCGGAAACGCCCATCCTACCAGGAAGAAGCCCCCCCAGAAAAGCAGGAGCCTTTATCAGGCCAAAACCGCCTATACTATCATCCAACACACTTTCCAGCCTTTGGCTCACATCGATCAAACTGTCCGTTGGCAAACCAGCTTGTTTTTTTGCCAGATTCACGCCACCGGCCGTCACGGCCTCCTGCGCCACTTCCTGCATGGCTTCCTTGCTGATGTCCCAAAAACACTCGCCAGCCTTTTGTCCGGCTTCCTTCACAACATCCGCAATAACAGGCCGAAACGTCTCTTTGGCCACCTTACTGCCAGCCTGATCCGCCACAGATTTCGTGAAATATTTGACAAGATCTCCAGCCCCGGTTTTCGCCATACCCCCATAGGCGCCACCAACACTTCTCACCTGAGATGCTTCCAGTGCACCGTTGACCACGCCGATAAGCAAAGCCAGCTTGGCAGCTTCTTCCGGCGGAACCCCCTCTGCCACCATTTCCAGATAGGTGTTCCCTGCCTCCAACTGTGATGCTTCGCCAGCTATGCCAATTCGAGCGCCGGTTATCGCACCACCGATGACTCCCGGTATCGCACCCACGCCGGCAAAAGCCGCACCACCCGCCGCGCCGATCGTACCGCCTGCTGTGGAGGATAATAATACGTTGGAATCATCCGCCATATTGGCGTATTGACCAAGCTGGGTCAATGCAAAATCAATGTTCTGCAACAGTTGATTTTCACTACTATAATGATATTTGTCACTGTTTAATTCCGTATGAAGCGCTAAGATCTCTTGATCATTCTCCGCCCCCTGCATCTGTGCGTATCCCTCATAGCCAAGCTGGGCGTTTTTATATCCCTTGTCTATGGAGTTGCGCAAATCCCACCAGGTCATTTCCCTTGCGCCCTGATCAAACTGCGCCTGATGCGCTTGCGCCCTCTTCTCCTTGCTGGCGTCGTCTTGTCGCAGCACCGCTTTGGTAAACGAAATCGCATCATCCGTAAAGCCGCCATCCCCAACGCCCAAAAGAGTTTTTATCTGGCTCCACAATCCCTCCTTTTCCTTGCCCTCATTGGCCATTTGCGGCAAATACCGGCGATTATCCATTCCCCCATACTGCTGCGCCCCGCCGGATTTTTCACCGTTGCTTTGCAAAGAGGAATATCGTTGGTCTTGCCACACTTTTTCTGCGGTGGTAGCAGCCCAACGATCCGCAAATTTCCTGCTGCCAAGATCGCCAAAAATCTTTTTGCCGCCCCCTTGGTTGCTATCCGTATAGCCGTTCCACTTTCCAATTCCCCATCCTGATTGCCCGCGATACCCCGCCTGTCCACTTTTTGGAACAAAAGCCGATTCCTGTTCCTTCCGCGCAACACGCGCCGTTGCCGAATCCCGTTGCGTCTGCACGCTGGGCAGGGTATAACTTTGCGTTCGTCGCTGCTGCCGCTTCTCCGGATCATCGTCCCTCACCGTCCCATCCCTCCTTGCAAAAAATCCGCTCGACACCTTTCGTCAAAATTCTTCCCATGCTATAATAGGCGCATAAGCCAAAATCTCTGATTTTGTGCTTATGCGCCTATTTTGCAAACTTCCACAATCCTTACAAATTCACGCCTATGGGGCAATAGATCGCTGCGCCTTCTCCCCATCGTCGCAAACCTTGCCAGCACAAAGGAGCATCCCATGCGAAATCATCACGATTTTATCACCCCTGCTCTGGCAGCAACCATTCTGTTCACCGTCATTTTCATCTTCCTCCTGCTCCGCTGGGTGGCCATCACACCGCTTCCCGCCACCCCACCGGCAAATGATCCGCTTTCCTTGGCTACCAGCCTTGAATTCCCCTCCCTCCAACAAAATGATTCCCCCAGCCTGCGCACCGAAACAGAAAAGGATCACTCTACAACAGAGGAAACCAATGAAGCGGCAGCCGATCAGGAAGATCACACCGGCCAAATTGAGCTAAACTCTGCCACCGCCGAACAGTTAGATACCCTGCCCGGCATCGGCCCGGTCAAAGCAGCAGCCATCCTAGAATACCGCCAACAAATCGGCGGCTTCACCAGAAAGGAACAACTGCTCAATGTCGATGGTATTGGTCAAAAAACCTATGACAAACTCAAGGATTTGGTCTATGTAGAATAACCCTCCTGCCCCTTCTCCGCTTCGTACTGCCCCATCGCGGCACAAACACCCCAAAGTCCTGCCAAAGCCGCCAAGCCGCCCTGTAAACGGCAAACCTCCTCCCAGCTTTTGGCTTCTGTCAGCCGCTGCGCCAGATATTGCCGTTTTTCTGCCATCTGCCCCAGCGCCCATAGCCAAAAGGGATTATCCTGCAAACACAAATAGCCCTCTTGCAATATTTGCCGTTCTTTTTCTTCCATTAGCGTCCTCCCTGCATCAACCGCCGCGCCAAAGCCTCTACCGCCGCCGCTTTCTCTGCCGGCATCGCCTGCATCGCTTGCGCCGACTGCGCCGCCTGCGCGCCTTGGCCGCCCCCGGCTGTCCCGCTGCCCAAGCCAGCCGCCAAACCTTGCCCCATACTGCCTGCACCGGCCAACGCCGCCTGCATCGCCTGCGCCAACTGCGCCGCCTGCGCGCTTTGGCCGCCCCCGGCTGTCCCGCTGCCCAAGCCAGCCGCCAAACCTTGCCCCATACTGGCCGCACCGGCCTGGGCGGCTACCTGCCCCCCTGCCATGCCGGCCATTGCCTGCCCCAATCCGGCCGCTGCCCCCGCCTTACCGCCCAGCGCCGCCATAGCCTGCGCCAAAGCTTGCCCCTGATCCGGCACGCCTTGTCCGCCTTGCCCCGAAGCATCCTGCTCCCGGGGTTGTTTTTTGTCCAGATTCGGCAACAGCTCCTTCACATTTTCCATATCCATTGTCCGATACACCCGCTCCAATAAGCGCAGCAACGCCTCCTGGTCGTTTTGATATAACGGATGGCGGGACGCAATAGAAAACGCCTCCAGCGTATGCTTTTTGATCAGTTCCTTGTTTGCCAAAGGCTCCACCGCCGAGCCCACATAAATTAAATCATATTCCCCGTCCAGCTCAAAAGGATTCACCTGCAACAGCTCGTCCCCATCCTCGTTCAATAGACGAATCACCCGGTTTTCCGTCAAAAACTGCTGATCCAGAGCCAAGCATTTTTTGCCGATGGGTACCAGCAAATTGCGCACTACCGCGCCGACCACATTTTTAAAGCGCAAAGAAGCGTTATTATCCTTGGTCATAGTGGTGGTGGCCGTCTCCGCCTTTTGCGATAAGCCCATCAAAATATCATGACAACCGGTGGTGTCCCGCATATCTTGCTTAATTGCAGCCTCGTTGGTAAAAGCAGAACCGGATAACCCGGCCACTTGGATTTCCTGCACATCATCCATGTTTTCCACCTGCAAAATACCGTTTTGCCGCCAAATCAAATCTCGGGGCGTTACACCGCAGCCCTTACGCACCTTCCACATCCGTCGCAAGGCCATAGAATTGTAATCAATTCGCTGATTGCGGCTGGTATTCAGCTCCTTTTGCAGACTTTCCAAGCTTTCCGGCACTCCAATGCCGTAAAATTCATGGGGCAACGGCGTATAGCAGCATTTATCATAAGGCTTCATCCCATGCCAAAAAGGATTTTCCTCATCCAGCGCGCATTGGCTTTCGTTGATAATCACCATATGCCGATCATCTTCCCAATAATGATGCACCTGAAACAAGCAGTTTTTATCCTCAGCAGCAAAATCTTCCTCCGCTGCTCCCTTGCCGTTTTCCTCCCGGCGCACCGTCCGTCCGCCCAACATCTGATCCAGTTGGGGCAGTTTGCCAAAATCGATCCGATATTTACCGTTTTCTACCATGTTTTCCAGCTGCGCTCTGGTCTGATACTCCATGTGACCGCAATAGCGGGCGTCGCTAATATCTTCTGCATTAGGGTCGACAAAAAAATCAAACAGATCCACGCATTGACAAATAGGATCGTCATACACCGCACATTGTTCTTCCTGCACCTGCCTTGTTTTCAGCATACCTTTTTTTCGCAAAGGCCTGCCACTTTCATCGGTCAAAGACATTTTTGCCAATGCCGTGCGGCGAATCCGCCGGGTCTGCAACAACCAGCCGGTATAGACGATAGCGGTACCGTAGCAGCATAAGGATTGCAAGACCTTATCATTAAACAACCGCTCCAAATCCATCCGCTCGTTCATCTGCCAATCCAGCAGCATTTGCGCCTTGTCCGCCCGGCTCTTGTCCTCGTCTCCCCGGGGCAACACCGATAAATAAGGCCTGGTAGCAAATAAACTTTCCGAAACGCGAGCCTTGATTACCTCCACCTGCATAAAAGTCACCGGCACAAAAATATTGCTGCGTCCCTCCGCCGGCGTGGCAATCTTAGAGCGATATAGCCGGTAATACCGCTGCCAATCCTCCCGATAATTGTCATCCCGCCATTGCTCCGCCGCCTTGATTCTGTCAATGACCATCGCCACATCCCTGTCCATGCACTTTCCTCCTTATACTGCCATTTTCCGCTCTTGCTTCCCGTTTGCGATTTCCTGATTAAACTCTTTTCTTCTATTAAATAGGTACTACTCACGCACCGCATTTCATGCCCGCGCACGCTATCCCCGTCTGGACTATTCCACCGTCCATTGCTCCAGCTGCTGATCCCATAAGCCCAGCGCCTTCAACCGCTTGGCCTTACCATCCAAATATTGCTTTAGCCATTTTGTGCCATGATTGCTTTCCTCGCCATCCCCCTCAGATTCTCGATCCCAATACCGGGATGCTGCAAATAAAGGCAGCAGATCCTGAAACAATGGATTTATCTCACAAACTCCCTCTCCAAACAAGGGAAATTCCGCCGGAAGCTGCCGGTAATAGAGGCTAACCTCCCCACCCAAACCAAAAATGATCTTGCCGTCAGGGGTTAGCCGGTAAACCCGGTCACAGTCCTCCACCCGCAAAAATCGCTCCGGTAACTCCAGCTCCTCCCCGGCCAACACGTCGCTGTATTGCTGCCGAACGATTCGCCCCGCCACCAAAGCCAAATCCAACTGGCCCTCATTCAGCCATACCATCAAATCCTCATTGGCACAGTCGCTGATCCCGGTCAATGCCTCAAACCTGCTTTTCAAATCCGCAAAGGTCATCCCCATCTTTTTTCCTCCCCACTTTCCATAAAATCATCTCAATACCCGGTCACCTCGTCCGCTTCCAGCTCCGCCCACAAGACGTCCGCATCCTCATCCGGCTGATAATACGGCTGCTCCGTCATGGCATATACCGCCAAAGCCAAAGCCATCACCCGGTCGTCATGACAACCCTCCCGGGCATTGGCCGCACCGCTTTCCTCATAAAAATAGGTCAGACACTCCTGGATCGCCTCCCGGCTCCGCAGCCGCGCCGCATCCTCTCGCACATATTCGGCCAAAGCGCTGATCAGCAGCGGCTTGGTTCGCCTGCTGGTCAAAAAACCGTATTCCTGCATGGTGCGATCGCTGTACCGGTTCACCGTCCGCCGCCGGTACACCCGGGGATAGCCCAGCCGCTTCAGCGCGTTCACCGTGGCAATACCGTGGTTGTTCACCTCCGGCACCAGCCGAGCCAGCTGATAATATCGCCCCAGCCAAGCCGCCTGCTCTCCCAGCAAATCCGGATCGATATGCCCGTGCCACTCCGCTGCCTGCTCCATGCTGCCTCGCTCCAAAACCTCCATCACCGCATAATCTCCGCCCTCCTTGCCCGCCGCCGTATCAATGCCGATCACATATTCCTTACCCTCCTCCGGCTGCCGCCAAATCCGCAAATATCCTCCCGCCTGAGGAGATAAAACCACGCGTCCCTGCTCCTCCCGGAGATACCCTACAAAAACCGGCTCCGCTGTCCGGGTCAAAGCCGCCGCCAATGCCTTGCTGTCAAAAACCGGACGGCCGCTGGCAATAAACGCCTCCTGGGCAAAAGTTGGATATTCCTGCCGAAATACATCCTGGTCGCCGCCGCAATTGGCGGTAACGCACCAGCGCCGCCACAGCAATTGCCGGTCGGTCAAGCCGTATAGCTGCGCCAGCTCCCGTTCCTCCCGGTCTGGACAAAAGTCCGGTGCCGCTGCCAGTTGATACTCCGGGTTTTCATACCAGGGAAAAAACATCGGTACAAAAACACTCTCTCCGCTCAAAGCCCGTTGCCATTGCTCATAAAACGCGCCGCCCAACCCGTTGGCGGTGCTTTCAATAATCACCATCGTGTCCTTATGAAACGGCACCGCTTGCAAAAGAGAGGTCATCGTCTCCGTAGGATACGGCCAAAAAGCCAGCTCCGAAATATGCAGATTGTGAATCGTGGCGGAACGCCCCGCTTCCTTGTTCAAGGCCGTCTCAATGGTGATCTTGGAACGCAACCCAGGCCGTATCGCCCGTTCTCGCTCCTTGCTGCTGGGATTCTCAAAAATCAGCTCCCGCGAGTTGGCCGCCTTTTTCAAGGGACGCAAAAAAGGCGGCGATTCCTCATAAAACAGCTTGGTCTTGCTAAAAATATTCGCCGACGCGTCCGCCTTATGCGCCACCACCATGGAGTTCACATTGGCTCTGGTCACTGTAGCGTGATAGAACAACGCCGCCACTGCAGTAGAAAACCCCATCTGCCGCGCCTTGAGGATAATAATCCGCACCGGCTGCCCCGCCTGCTTTTGCCGCATGATCTCTCCGTATAACCGTTTTTGCGCCTGATTAAAACAAAACGGAATCAAAGCGCCATACTTATCCTGAATTTTTAAAGTTTTAGCGCAAAATAATAGCGGATCATTGATGATCCGCTTAATCTCCTGCTTATTCTTTTTGTCCACAGCCATGGTCTGCTCCTATTCCTGCAAAAATTCCTCGATGGATAACGCCCCCTTTCCGGTTTCGCCATCCTCCTTCTCCCCGTAGCCAAAAACAGCCTTGGCCGCAAAAGCGCCAATCGTTCCCTTTTTATCCTGACAGGCAAATTCCATGGTCAACTGCTCCGCCATATCCTGCCATTTCAGCAGCAAAGCACGGCGCGCGCCGGCCAGTTCCCCGTCTCCCGGCTCCGGCGCAGCCAACCATTGCTGATATAGCTCCTCGTCAATTTGCAAAGCCACCCGGATATTTACCTTCAGCATCGCCACTCCGGCCTCCCGGCAGCGCCGGTATTCCCCCGCCAGCCTGGCTTCAATCTCCGCCAATTGCTTTTCCGGCGGTAATTCTGCCACGCTGCCGCATAACCAGGGTCGATATTCTCTGTCCTCCGCCATTCTCTCACCGCCATTCCCTGTTTTCCCCAACCAAAACCTCCTCGCCACCTGCCGACAGTGCCATAATACCACAGAAAAAAGGGGAAAAACTGCCAAATAAAATAAACCGCAAAATAAATTTCATTTCATTTGGAAAATCCTACCACTTTTGCTATACTAAATAAAGGGCATATGCTCCCACCAGCAAAGGAGATCAACCATGTCCAAACATTCCAAGTCCAAACATCGCTCCAAAACCTACCGCTTTTTCCGCAAATTCTTCTTGTTCCTGCTTGCCATACCGGTAGCCTTGCTCCTGCTTGTCGTCTTGATCCATCTACCCAATACCATTATCGAAAAAAGCTTCGCCGCCCAATTGTTCCGCTACCCTCTGCCGCCCCAAACACTGCTTCTGGAAAAGCACAGCATTTGCGGCCGTCTATATGGCACCGGCGACGGCATGGAGTTTATGGCGGTCATCCTCATCGAAAGCGATCTGACGGAAGACCAACTCACAACATATTATCAACGCGCCCCTTTTCGAAAAGCCCAACCCAACGATGCAGAATCCCTGCTTACCGATTTTCACCTCACCATCACCCCTGTAACCGCTGAACCCTTCTGTCCCGATTATTGCGGAGAAGCCTTTTTTACTTTTCGCACCCTGTCTACAAAAACCGACTACAAAAACCTCTACTATATCGCCATCCACAACGGCACCTATCCTAATTTTCTGGATCTGCGAGGCACCTGACCGTCACATGCTCCCACCAGCAAAGGAGATCAACCATGTGGAAAAAATTTATCGCCCCCTTTCAGCAAGGCCTGCAACGCTGCGAAGAAATGGGCAGGGGAAG
>CAYOVS010000054.1:0-9315 GCA_964407445.1 uncultured Peptococcaceae bacterium | reverse complement strand
GGGCTCTTGCCTCACCAACAAGTATGCCGAAGGCTATCCCGGCAAGCGCTATTACGGCGGCTGCGAATATGTAGATCAGGCCGAGGATATGGCTCGCGACCGGGCTTTGCAGCTCTTTGGCGGCGACCACGTCAATGTGCAGCCCCATAGCGGCGCTCAGGCCAATATGGCGGCTTATTTTACCCTGCTGGAAACCGGCGATAAGGTGCTGGGCATGAGCCTGGCCCATGGCGGCCATCTCACCCATGGCAGCCCCTACAATTTTTCCGGCAAGCTGTATCAGTTCTCTGCCTATGGTGTGGATGCCAAAACCGAAGTGATCGACTATGATCAGGTGATGCAGACCGCTATGGAAGTGAAACCAAAGCTGATTGTGGCCGGTGCTTCTGCCTATCCCCGGGTGCTGGATTTTGCCGCCTTTGCCGAAATCGCCAAGGCCTGCGGCGCATATTTAATGGTAGATATGGCGCATATCGCCGGTTTGGTGGCGGCGGACGAGCATCCTTCCCCGGTGCCCTATTGCGATTTTGTCACCTCTACCACCCACAAAACCCTGCGCGGGCCCAGAGGTGGCTTTGTCATCTGCAAAGAGGAATATGCCAAAAAGCTGGATAAGAGCGTCTTCCCCGGGATGCAGGGCGGCCCGTTGATGCATGTGATCGCCGGCAAGGCCGTGGCCTTTGGCGAAGCCTTAAAGCCGGAGTTCAAAACCTATCAAAAACAGGTGAAAAAGAACGCCCAAGCTCTGGCCAAAGGTCTGCTGGAGCATGGTCTGCGTCTGGTTTCCGGCGGCACCGACAACCATCTGATGCTGGTGGATCTGCGTCCCATCGACGTGACCGGCGTGGAAGCCGAAACCCGTCTGGACGCGGTGGGCATCACCTGCAATAAAAACGCCATCCCCTTCGATCCCCAAAAGCCCGCCGTGACCAGCGGTATCCGTTTGGGCAGCGCTGCTGCTACCACCCGGGGCTTTGACGAGGAAGATATGGCACAAGTGGCCGACGCCATCTATTATTGTCTCCACGATGGCGAAGCGGGAGAGCAAAAAGCCAGAGAGATCACCCGCCAACTGACCGAAAAGCATCCTTTGTACAAATAATTTCCATGGCAACAAGAACCGCGCCCTCCCTTTCCCGATTTCGTCACAGGGGAGGGCGCGCAACGTTCCAGCCCGCCCAGAAGCTGCGCCATAGGTTGTTGTCGGGTCGGCCATCATGGGTCACGCAATCTGTGCGCTCCCTAGCTGGCCTTCCCTCCGCCTTGTCTGGCTTGCTTCTGAACGTGCTGGGGGATTTACTGGTTTTCGGACAATTTGGCGCTATGCTGGACAGCAAGACCAACCAAGGAGGTAGACAATCGTATGGACAAAAAAGCAACGATTTTGCAGGCTGCCGCCGCCTATCAAAACGATATGGTGCGGTTTTTGCGGGAGCTGATCGCCATTCCCGGCGAAAGCTGCGGCGAAGAAGGGGTGATCCGGCGGATTGCCCAGGAAATGCGGGCTTTGGGCTACGACCAGGTAGAGATCGACCCTATGGGCAATGTGCTGGGCTTTATCGGGCAGGGCTCCCGGCTTTTGGCCTTTGACGGTCATATTGATACCGTAGGCGTGGGCGAAAAAGCCAATTGGCGCTTTGATCCCTATCAGGGCTACGAAAACGAAACCGAAATCGGCGGCCGGGGGGCTTCCGACCAGCTGGGCGGTATCGTTTCCGCCGTTTATGGGGGCAAAATCCTCAAGGATTTGCAGCTTTTGCCAGAGGATTGTCGCATCATGGTCAGCGGTACGGTGCAGGAGGAGGATTGTGACGGTCTGTGCTGGCAGTATATCGTCAACGAGGATCAGCTCAAGCCGGAGCTGGTGGTGATCACCGAGCCCACCGACGGCCATATCTACCGGGGGCAGCGGGGGCGCATGGAGATCCGGGTGGAGGTCAAGGGCGTTTCCTGCCACGGCTCCGCCCCCCAGCGAGGCGATAACGCCATCTACAAAATGGCGGAAATCATTTTGGAGCTGCGGCAGCTGAACGAAAGATTGGCCGATGACCCCTTTTTGGGCAAAGGCACCCTAACCGTCAGCCAAAGCTTTTATAATTCCCCCTCCCGTTGCGCCGTGGCGGATATGAGCGCCGTTTCCATCGACAGAAGACTCACCTTTGGCGAAACCTGGCAGGGGGCGCTGGAAGAGATCCGCGCCTTGCCCGCCGTGCAAAAATATGGCGCAGAGGTGACCATGTACGATTATGACGCCCCTTCCTGGACAGGGCTTTCCTACCCCACCCAATGCTATTTCCCTGCTTGGGCCGTGCCGGAGCAGCATCCGGCTGTGCAGGCGGTGGCCGCCGCCTTCCGCAGCCTCTACGAAGAACCGGTGATCGACAAATGGACCTTTTCCACTAACGCGGTTTCGATCATGGGTCGCTACGGCATTCCCTGCGTCGGCCTGGGGCCGGGCAAAGAAGCGCAAGCCCATGCTCCCAACGAGATCACCTGGAAGCAGGATCTGGTGCGGTGTGCCGCCATCTATGCCGCCATCCCCGGCTGCTATTGCCAAGAAAGCGGGGCAGAGTAAATTTGATGCGGCAAATGGGGGAATCTCCTTTTTTCCGCAGATTTTGTGTCGGACTTTGTTGACAGGCTCAAACCCCCCATGATAGAATTAAATATGATTTTGCTGAATGGGGGAAGGAGTGGTAGGGCTTGGAGCAGAATGTTTTTTGCCAGGAGCGGAAGCCGGCGGCTTTTTTGCTTGCGGGGCAGTCTGCCGCCTGCCGTCGCCATAAATCAACATAGTAATCAATAGGGTGTAGTGTGTGACAACGCTGCACCCTGCTGTTTTTTTTTAAGAACCGGCAGGCTTTGCGCCGGTTTTGTGCTTGTGGATAAGCAAAAAATACGAGGATACCGATACAGGAGGCACGATTATGAAAAAAGTTGCTGTGATCATGGGCAGCTTAAGCGATTTGCCGGTGGTAGAACCGGCGATCAAGCTGCTGAAACAGTTGGGGATCCCTTTTGAGGCGCATGTGTTTTCTGCCCACCGCACCCCGGGGGAAACGGCCGCCTTTGCCGCCGCCGCCTGGGAGCAGGGCTTCGGGGTGATTTTGGCCGCTGCCGGCAAGGCCGCCCATTTGGCCGGCTGCATCGCCGCCCAAACCACATTGCCGGTGATCGGTATCCCGGTCAAGTCGTCTACGCTGGACGGGCTGGACGCGCTGCTGGCTACGGTGCAAATGCCCTCCGGCGTGCCCGTGGCTACGGTGGCTATTGACGGCGCCCATAATGCGGCACTGTTGGCGGCACAGATTTTGGCCTTGCACGAGCCTGCTCTGGCAGAGGCACTGGCGCAACAAAAAGCGGACATGGCTGCCCAGGTGGCGGCAAAAGATCATAAATTGCAGCAGCAACTGCGGGAGGATATGTAAAATGGAAAAAAGAGAACAGCTTTATGAAGGCAAAGCCAAAAAAGTGTATGCTACCGATACCCCGGAGTATTGTATCGTTTCCTATAAAGATAGCGCTACCGCCTTTAACGGTCTGAAAAAAGGCGAAATCAACGGCAAAGGCATGATCAATAACCGGGTGACCAATCATCTGATGCAAATGCTGGCCAAAAACGGCGTGCCCACCCACTTTGTGGAAGAGCTTTCCGACAGAGAAACGCTGGTTAAGCGGGTTTCCATCGTGCCGCTGGAGGTGATTGTCCGCAATATTGCCGCCGGTTCCCTCTCCAAAAGACTGGGCATCCCCGAGGGCACCAGGATGAAACGCACCGTGCTGGAATATTCCTATAAGGATGACGAGCTGGGCGATCCCATGGTCAACGAGTATCATATTCTGGCCATGGAATACGCCACCGAAGAAGAGCTGGCGCAAATCGCCGCCTATGCCTTGCGGATCAATACCCTGCTTGCGGAGTATCTGCGGGATCTCAATATCGAGCTGATTGACTTTAAGCTGGAGTTTGGCAAAACCAGCGACGGCACCATCGTGCTGGCGGACGAAATTTCGCCGGATACCTGCCGTTTTTGGGATAGCAAAACCCACCAAAAATTGGATAAAGACCGCTTCCGTCAGGATCTGGGCGGTGTGGAGGATGCTTATCGGGAGATTTTGCATAGATTGTTAGGAGAATAAGCGAAATGGACAATCATATTCATGAGGAATGCGGCGTGTTTGGCGTTTATTGCAAGGATCAAAGCATCCATGTAGCCTCCGCCTGCTACTACGCCCTGTTTGCCCTACAGCACCGGGGGCAGGAAAGCTGCGGCATCGTGGTCAACGATAACGGGGTGATGACCCCCTATAAGGATACCGGCCTGGTCAATGATGTGTTCACCGATACGGTTTTGCGCAGTTTGGGCGAAGGGCAAATCGCCGTGGGTCATGTGCGCTACGGCACCACCGGCAATGCCAACCGCCGCAACGCCCAGCCCCTGACCATCAACCATGTCAAGGGCTCCATGTCCTTGGCGCATAACGGCAACCTGACCAATGCCAAAGCCCTCCGCCGGGAGCTGGAGCTGAACGGTTCCATCTTTCATACCACCAGCGACAGCGAGGTGATCGCCTATGAGCTCACCCGCCAGCGGATCAACAGCAATTCCATCGAGGAAGCCTTGTCCAAGGCGATGAACATTATTCAGGGCGCCTATTCTTTGGTGCTGATGTCCCCCCAAAAGCTGATCGGCGCTCGGGATCCGCTGGGCTTCCGGCCTTTGGTGATCGGCCAGATCGGCGATAGCTATGTGCTGGCCTCCGAGACCTGCGCGCTGGACGCCATTTCCGCCCAATATCTGCGGGATGTGCGCCCCGGCGAGATCGTGGTCATCGACGACAGCGGCCTGCATTCTCTCACCGACCATTGCCACGAGGGGCAAAAGGCGCTCTGCGTGTTTGAGTATATTTATTTTGCCCGCCCCGATTCGGTGATCGAGGGCAGCTCGGTGCAGATCGCCCGCCAGCGAGCCGGAGCCATGCTGGCCTTGGAGCATCCTGTTCACGCGGATGTGGTGATCGGCGTTCCCGATTCCGGCATTGCCGCCGCCATTGGCTATGCCCGGGAATCCGGCATCCCCTATGGGGTGGGGCTGATCAAGAACAAATACATTGGCCGCACCTTTATCGCCCCCGGGCAAAGCCACCGGGAAGATCGGGTGCGGATCAAGCTGAACGCGGTGGCCGATACGGTGCGGGGTAAACGGGTGATCATGATCGACGATTCCATCGTGCGGGGCACCACCAGCGCCCGGATCGTTCGTTTGTTGCGTGCCGCCGGGGCCAAAGAGGTGCATATGCGCATTTCCGCCCCGCCTTTTCTCAATCCCTGCTATTTTGGCACCGATATCAGCTCCCGGGAGAATCTGATCGCCTGCCAGCATAGCATCCCGGAGATCGAGAAGATTATCGGCGTGGATAGCCTGGGCTATCTGAGCATTCCCGCATTGACCAGATTGGCCGACAATTATCACGACGGCATTTGCGCCGCCTGCTTTACCGGGGAGTATCCGGTGGATGTATCCGATGCGGGGGGGCAACTGTTTCAAGAGCAAAAAATCGTCAAATAAGCCTGCGCCGGGCCTTCCGGCAGCAGAGCCATAGCAAAGCGAGAGGTGACTTCTTATGAAAGAAAGCTACAGCGATAGCTACAGGCAAGCCGGGGTGGATATCACCGCCGGGTATACGGCGGTGGAGCTGATGCAAAAGCATATTGCCAGAACCACCACGCCGGGGGTGCTTTCCGGCATTGGCGGGTTTGGCGGTTTGTTTGCGCCGGAGCTGAAAGGTATCAGCCAGCCGGTTTTGGTTAGCGGCACCGATGGGGTGGGCACCAAGCTCAAGCTGGCATTTTTGCTGGACAAGCATGATACCGTGGGCATCGACTGCGTGGCGATGTGCGTCAACGACATCGTGTGCAGCGGCGCTAGCCCCTTGTTCTTCTTGGATTATATCGCCTGCGGCAAAAATATCCCGGAGCGGATGGCCGCTGTTGTTTCCGGGGTGGCCGAGGGCTGTGTGGCTGCCAATGCGGCGCTGATTGGCGGCGAAACCGCCGAAATGCCCGGCTTTTATCCCGAGGACGAGTATGATTTGGCCGGTTTTGCCGTGGGCATCGTGGACAGAAGCAAAATTGTGGATAACAGCCAAAGCCGCGCCGGGGATGTGTTGATCGCCCTGCCCAGCTCCGGCCTGCATTCCAACGGCTTTTCTCTGGTGCGCCGGGTCTTCGATGTGGAAAAACGGGATCTGCGCCGCCACCAGCCCGAGCTGGGCAAAAGCCTGGGCGAAGCGCTGCTGACCCCCACCCGCATTTATGTGCGGCCGGTGCTGGCGCTGCTGGAACAGGTGCGGGTTACCGGCATTTCTCATATCACCGGCGGCGGCTTTTACGAGAACATTCCCCGCAGTTTGCCTCAGGGGCTGACCGCGGTGATCGAAGAAAAAGCGCTGCAAATCCCGCCCCTGTTTGCCTTGCTGCAAAAAGAGGGCGCTATCCCCAAGCGGGATATGTTCAACACCTTCAACATGGGGGTGGGGATGTGTCTTACCGTTCCCAAAGAGCAGGCCGATACCGCGCTGGCGATTTTGCGGCAGCAGGGCGAGGCCGCCTATGTAATGGGCGAGCTGCAAGCGGGAGAGACCGGGGTGCGGCTATGCTAACCCATCGGGTAGCGGTGCTGGTTTCCGGCGGCGGCACCAATTTGCAGGCCATTTTGGATCAGCAGGCGGCAGGTGCTCTGCCTCATGTGGAGATCGCCTTGGTGGTGGCGGATCAGCCCGCCGCTTATGCTTTGGAGCGCGCCAAAAAAGCAGGCGTGGCGCAAGCGGTGGTAGACCGGCGGCAATGTGCCAGTCAGGCCGGCTTTGAGCAGGCATTGCAGCAGGTATTGCAGCAGCAGCAGATCGAAGTTTTGGTGCTGGCCGGTTTTTTGGCCATTTTAAGCGCGGATTTTGTCAGCCGCTGGCCGGAGCGGATCCTCAATATCCATCCTTCACTAATCCCCTCCTTTTGCGGCAAGGGCTTTTATGGCCTGCGGGTGCATCAGGCTGCGCTGGCGTATGGGGTAAAGCTCACCGGCGCGACCGTCCATTTTGTCAACGAGATTCCCGACGGCGGCCGGATCATCAGCCAAAAGGCGGTGCCGGTGCTGCCCGGCGATACGCCGGAGCTTTTGCAAAAACGGGTGATGGAGCAAGCCGAATGGCAGCTGCTCCCCGCCGCTGTAGAACAAGTCTGCGCCGGGTTAAAGGCGTAGCGGAGCCGCAGCCAAACCGGATGCACCTGTTTTGGCGGGAGCAGATAGAACACCAACACCACAAGGAGGATTTGCGATGATCGACCTTTCCACGTATCTTTGCCACAACCCCTATCCGGGGCGCGGCGTTTTGCTGGGCGTTTCCCCCCAGGGTCGGGGCGTGCTGGCTTATTTTATTATGGGGCGCAGCGTCAACAGCCGCAACCGGGTTTTTGTCGCCCAAGGCGATACCCTGCTCACCCAGGCCCATGACCCTGCCTTGGTCACAGATCCTTCGCTGATTATCTATGCGCCCATCCGGGTATGGCAGCAGCAAACCATCGTCACCAACGGCGACCAAACCGATACCGTTTACCAAGCCTTGCAAGAGGGCAGCAGCTTTGCCCAGGCCTTGCGCAGCCGCAGCTTTGAGCCGGACGCGCCCAATTTCACCCCCCGGATCAGCGGCCTGCTCAGTCAGGAGGAAAGCGGCTTTTCCTACCGGCTTTCCATCCTCAAACGGGGGCAAACGGAGCAGGAGATCCGCCGCTATTTTTACGAATATGCCCCGCCCACCCCGGGCTTCGGCCATTTGATCCATACCTATGCCGGGGACGGGCAGCCCCTGCCCTCCTTTGCCGGGGAGCCGGTTTGCTGTGCTATCCCGGAACAGCCGGAGCAGCTTGCGGCGCAGCTTTGGCAAAGTCTCAACCCCCAAAACAAGGTTTCGCTTTGCGTCCGCTATCTGGAGCGGGACGGTAGCTGGCAGCAACAAATTTTAAACAAAAACGGAGGGGACTAAGATGCAGGAATTCACCTTGAAATATGGCTGCAATCCCCATCAGCAGCCGGCGCGGATTTATCAAAAGGAAGGGGAGCTGCCCATCTCCATTTTAAACGGCAGACCCGGCTATATCAATTTCTTGGATGCCTTAAATGGCTGGCAGCTGGTGTCCGAGCTGAAGGCCGCTTGCGGCCTGCCTGCCGCCGCCTCCTTCAAGCATGTTAGCCCTGCCGGAGCCGCTTGCGGTCTGCCTCTGGACGAAGCCCTGCGCCGCATCTATTTTGTGTCGGAGGATGCAGCCCTTTCCCCCTTGGCCTGCGCTTATATCCGCGCCAGAGGGGCGGACAGAATGTCCTCCTTTGGCGATTGGATCGCCCTCAGCGATGTTTGCGACGTGTCCACCGCCCAAGTGATTGCCCACGAGGTCAGCGATGGCGTGATCGCCCCCGGCTATGAACCGGAAGCGCTGGAAATCCTCAAGGCCAAGCGCAAGGGCAATTATGCCATCGTGGAGATAGACGAGGCCTACCAGCCCGGCGAGCTGGAAACCAAAGAGGTGTTCGGCGTTTGCTTTGAACAGCGGCGCAATGATTTGCTGATCGACCGCTATTTGTTGAAAAATATCGTGACCAATGCCAAAGCCCTGCCGGAAACGGCCGTGCGGGATTTGCTGGTGTCTCTGGTCACCTTGAAATATACCCAGTCCAATTCCGTCTGCTATGCCAAGGATGGCCAGACCATCGGCGTGGGCGCAGGCCAGCAATCCCGCATTCACTGCACCCGCTTGGCCGGGGATAAGGCGGATCTGTGGCATCTGCGCCAGCACCCCCAAGTGCTGGAGCTGCCCTTCCGCCCCGAGCTATCCCGCCCGGAGCGGGATAATCTGATCGACGTGTATCTTTCCCGCACCTCTCAGGATGTGCTGGGCGTCACCGTCTGGCAAAATTACTTTACCCAGCGCCCCAAAGCGCTGCTGGATAGCGAAAAAGCGGAATATCTCAGCGCCTTTCACGATGTGGCGCTGGGCAGCGACGCCTTTTTCCCCTTTGACGACAATATTCTTCGCGCCGCCAAAAGCGGCGTAGGCTATATCGCCCAGCCCGGCGGCTCTATCCGGGATGACGCGGTGATTGCTGCCTGCAATCAGCGGGGGATTGTGATGGCGTTTACTGGCAGCCGCTTATTCCACCACTAACCCCAGACGGCCCCAGACGGTCCATAAGCGGCACATAAGGGCGTTGTCGGCAAACCCCCAAACCCTTGCGTATGTTTGAATACGCGGCGGGTCTGTGG
>CAYOVS010000053.1:0-9555 GCA_964407445.1 uncultured Peptococcaceae bacterium | reverse complement strand
AGCGGCATTAGCAAGCAGCGGCAAAGTTATGCAAGCGGCGGCCTTGGCAAGCAGCGGCCTTATGTAAGAGGCGGCGGATTGCCAGGGCCGCCTTCCGCCAAAGAAACAATGGTTGCGCCCACCCGATGCTCCGCAATTTGCAGCACCTTAATCTGCAAACCCGCCACCGATAGGTTGATGCTGCTGCCGTCCTCGGGGATATAGCCCAGCGCGCCAAAGATTAATCCGCCAAAGGTATCATACTCCTTGCTGGGAAGCGCCACCGCCAGAGCCGCAGCCACTTCTTCCAAAGGCGCCGCCCCCAAAATCTTCCAGGTGTGGCAATCAATCTGTTCGATCATGGCTTCCCGCTCTGGGGAATCCGCCTCCTCCATCCGGCCAACCAATTGCTCCACCAGGTCGGACACGGTAACGATCCCCTGCATCCCACCGTATTCGTCCAAAATCACCGCAAAATAGCAGCGGCGTTTTTTCATATTGCGAAACAGCACATCTGCCTTGACGCTCTCCGGCACAAACCAAACCGGCTCCACGGCCTGCTCCAAAATGGCCTGGCGGCTTCTGTCGGTAAGGCGAAAATAGGCTTTGGCGTTCAAAATCCCCAGCACATCGTCTATGCTGTCGCCGCACAGAGGATAATGAGAATAGCGGCTGTTTTGAATGGTTTGCCCCCAATCCTCCGCGCTTTCCTCCTGCCACAGCAGGCAAATTTCCGTTCGGTGGGTAGCGATTTCCCCCACGCTCAGGTCGTCAAAGGCAAAAACATTTTGAATCAGCTCCTTTTCCTCCCGGTCAATGGCGCCTTTTTCGCTGCCCACATCCACCAGCATGCGGATTTCCTCCTCGGTAACCTCCTCATCCTGGGCGTTGGGATCCACCCCCAAAAGGCGCAGCATCCCATTGGTAGAGGCGGTCAGCAGCCAGACAATAGGCGCAAACAGTTTGGAGATAAAATAGACCAGGGAGGACATGGCCAAGGCCAGCGTTTCCGCCTTGCGCATGGCCAGCCGCTTGGGCACCAGCTCGCCAAAGACCAAGGTAAAATAGGAGAGGATCAAGGTAATTACAATGACCGAAACCGTATCCAGCGTGGCCATGGGAATGCCTACCCCCAAAGAAAGCAGCCACGACACCAATTGATCGGAAAAATTATCGGCGGCAAAGGCGCTGCCCAAAAAGCCGGATAGAGTGATCGCCACCTGAATGGTGGCCAAAAACCGAGCCGGCTGGCTGGTCAACCGGGCCAGGCGCAACGCCCGCCGGTCGCCGGCCTCCGCCATTTTGGCCAGCTTATTATCGTTCATCGAGATCACGGCAATTTCCGCGCAGGCAAACACCGCGTTTAACAAAATCAGCAACAACTGCAACAACAACTGCCAGACAATTTGATTATCCACTTTTGCTTCCTTCCTATTTTGATCCTACTTTTAATCCTACTAGATTTTCCTGCCAAACACACTTGTCAAATGCACAAAAAGCACAGCCCCCGTTAAGCAAACGCAAAACGCAGGTTGTGCTTTTTTGAGTATTCTCTTAAAATCACACGCAAGCTTAAAGGAGGTTGCGCCTCATCGCCGCTTTCCGCCATGCAGCAGGATCCAGCCTTTCTCTGCTCCGAACACCCCGAAGCAGACGATATTGCTACATATTATACTGAATTTCCAGACGGCTGTCAAGGGAGATCCTTCCCCACGACAACTGTTTCTGTTTTTTGACAAGCCTGTGTGGCTTCTTGCAAAATCCGCTCCTTCTCTTTTGCCATACCGCCGGACAAAGCAGGCCGCTGCCGGAGGGCAGGCGGCAAAACCTCTCCTGTGGGCTGCTCCCCTTCCGGCCAGCGCAAAAAAAGCTCCTCGGCTTCGGCCTGCGCCACCTGTAATTGCTCGATCAGATCGGTCATTCTGTTAAACAAACGATAATACAACTCCTCATAGACCTCCATCAAAATCACCTCAAGACTATTTTATACGAAAATTGCATGGGAATCAATATGCAAAAACTGCATAGAATAAAATATTATGGGGTGATTACATGTATCAAAGAATAAAGGATTTGCGGGAGGATTGCGACCAAAAGCAAGAAACCCTTGCCGCCATGCTCCACGTCAGCCAGGCCACCTATTCCCGCTATGAAACCGGCACGCTGGATATCCCCAGCATGTGCCTGATTAAGCTAGCCGATTACTACCAGACCAGCATCGACTATTTGCTGGGTCGCACCGACCAGCGCAGTCCCTATCCCAAGGCGATGCCGCCCGCATAATAGCCGGACAAGTATCCCCTGTCCTATATTTTAGACCAGATTGTTCTAAATGTCAATAGAACATTTTGTTCTTGGATATACTATAATAGGGTGATAAAGTATGCTGTTATACGCAAAGCTCCGCGATTTGCGGGAGGATAGTGATAAGACACAGGCAGAGGTGGGCGCGGCAATCGGTTTGCCCCAGCGCACCTATTCCTACTACGAAACCGGACAAAGAACCATTCCGCTGTCAGTGCTGACAGCACTGGCCGATTATTATCAAACCAGCACCGATTATTTGCTGGGTCGCACCGACCAGCGCAATCCCTATCCGCCTGCCAAAAAATAACCACAAACCTGTGCGCCTGCACAAAAATAACAAGCCGATCGAAGAAACTCCTTCGATCGGCTTGTTTTGCTGCTATTTCCCTGCCGGATAGGCATGCAAAGCATCACTGCTTGCCAGCCAAGCGGTATTCTTCATTAAAGGCATAAAAGGGACAATGCCTGGTTTTCCCTTGCAAAAAATGCGCCATATCGTCCTCGTCCATGTCGACGATGCAAACATAGCATTGATATTCCTCATCAAACTCATAATTACTGCAAAAAGCACAATTGTCTTCCGCCATACGATCCCTCTTACTGTTCCAAAAATTCGCTGACGATTTGATTGACCAAGCCGCCCTCGGCCTTGCCTTGCAGCTTGGGCATGATCGTTTTCATCACCAGCCCCTTTTGCTTGGGGGTGAAGCTGGCCAGCTCCAGTTGGCCCAGCGCCTCTTTGACGATTTGTCGAATCTGCTCCTCGCCCATCCGCTCCGGTGCAAATTCCGACCACACGGCGATGCGCTGTTCACATTCCGCTAGGATGGCCGGCCGATCCGGCGGGGTGGTTTCGATCGTCTCCTTGGCTTCCTTGATCTCCTTATAGACAATGGCGTTTTCCTCGTCCTCGGTCAAATCCGCCCGTTTGTCGATGGCCTTGGCCTTTAAGGCCGACAACAGCAGCGATAACGCATCCTTGCGCGGTTTATCGCCGCTTTTCAGCGCCGCCATCATCGCCGTTCTCACTTCTTCTATTTTTGTCATCTTCCACACCTCTTTAGGATTGTTTTAAGCAAATTATATAGCGATAACGCCCAGATGTCAAACAGGCCGCTCCCCCTACGGCCTATTTGTACTTCTCGCCTCTTTTACGGCTTGGCTACAAACTGCTGCGGAACAGCAAAAGCCACCCTCGGAATAATAATAATCAATGCAGCAAATTGAATCTTTATTCATAACATCCTCTTAATTGCCCTAATTTAGTGAAAAAATAATAATATTCTTGCATGATTCCTCGTAAAATGCTATACTTCTTTCAGCCGCAGTATTCTAACGTCAAACCGAAGGCAAGGGCTTTGCGATGGGCAATTTTCACTATATCGTTGCATACGAACTATGCGCATTGGTTTTTCTCATCATCATTACCGTGCACTTTTTTGAGCTGCGCTTATTTCCCAACCGGCAAAACAAGCTATTTGGGGTGATTTTATATTGCGCCATTGCCGATCTGTCTTTGGATATCATCGGCTCTTATACCATCGAATTTGCCAATCTAGTTCCCCCCTGGATCAATTATCTGCTCAACACCGTTTTTTATTCCTTGCAAGTAATTTTCCCCGCCCTGATGATGAGCTATGTTGTCATTATCACCGGCAGATTTTTTCGCAACAGCCGCAAGCTGCTGCTTTTGCTACTGCCGGCGGCATTTTTTGAGCTGGTGCTGCTGACCAACCCCTTTACCCACTTTATTTTCTATCTGGATACGATAAACGGTGCGCTGGTGTATACCCGAGGGCCCTATTTTACCAGTCTGTATCTGGGCAGTGCCTTTTATATGCTGGTCACCGTCCGCTTGGCGGTGCGGTATCGCCACAAGCTGCAACAAAAGCAATATGCCGCCATTTGCTGCTTCATTTTGGTAATTGCCGTATCCGTGCTGCTGCAATTCTTTTTTCCCAACTATCTGCTTACCGGGGTCGCCATCACCATCGCCATCCTGATGATGTTCTTCACCATGCAAAACCCGGAGGATATGCTGGATCTGATTAGCGGCATGTTCAACTACAGCGCGCTGCTGGCTTTTCTCAACACACGCATCACCGAAAAAAAGCAATTTTGGCTGATTGCCACAGACGTTGGCGGGATTCGCCGGATCAATAACGCGCTAAGCCAGCAAACCGGCAACCAACTGTTGGCCATGATCGGCCAATTTTTCAACGGGCTCCCCGGGCAAGTATGGGCTTTTCGGATGATTGGCACCCGCTTTTTGGTCATTACCGACAATCAAGCCTGCTACCAACAATTGATCGGCCAAATTGAGCAGCGCTTTCGGCAAAGCTGGCAGGTAAACAAGCTGGAATTGCTACTTTCCGCCACCATATGTCATTTTGGCGAGCCGGATTTCTTTCAAAATCCCGAGGATGTGATCAACCTGATCGACAGCGCCTTTGGCGAAATCGGTGCTTCCGGCCGGGGTTCCACCACCTTGATCAGCCCGCAGCTTTTGCAGCAGGCCAAAACCCGGCTGCAAATTGAAGGGGCGATTCGGGAAGCGCTGGTGGAAAAAAGCGGCTTTACCCTACAGTATCAACCCCTGTTCAACCTCAAGGAGCAACGCTTTACCTGCGCCGAGGTACTGCTGCGCTTTCGCCATCCGCTCCTGGGTAATATTTCGCCCGGCCAATTTATCCCCATTGCCGAAAAAGCGGGGCTGATCGGCCAAATAGACCAGATGGTGATCAGCAAGGCCTGCGCCTTTTGGAACAAATACCGGGAAGATCAATTGCCCGGCCTGCACTATCTGGAGGTAAACCTTTCCGGTGCGGAATTCTTTCACAACATCTTCCCTCAAGTGCACCAGTTGATCAGCGACAGCAAGCTGGATTCCCGGCGAATTTGCTTTGAAATCACCGAAACCGCCGCTGCCACCCACCAAAAGATCGTGGAGGATTTTATGAACGATATGGGCCAAGCGGGCTATCACTTTGCTTTGGATGATTTTGGCTCCGGCTATGCCAATATTACCCAAGCCGCCACCCTGCCTTTTTCTATTATCAAGCTGGACCGCTCACTGCTATTGGCGAAGGATGCCAAAAACAAAATGTTGTTTGCCAATCTTGTGCAAATGTTTTGCCAAATGGGTTTATGCACCGTGGTAGAAGGCGTTGAGACCGCAGAGCAAGCCCGTTTTGTCCAAAAACTTGGCGCAGATTATATTCAGGGCTTTTATTATTGCAAACCCCTGCCGGAAGCGGAATTTGTGGCCTTTTTACAGCAGCAGAACGCTGCGGCGCCGCCGGAGAAAGGAGCCCAACCATGCTAGAATTTATTCTGGTGGGACTGGGCGGCATGGTAGGCTGCTGCCTGCGCTACGGAATCGGCAGGCTGCTGCCGCTCTCGCTGGAGTTTCCCTTGGCCACCTTGATCGCTAACGTGACGGCAGCCTTTGTCATCGGCGTGCTCAGCGCCCTCAGTCAGGAAATCGGCTGGCTGCAAACCAACGGCAAGCTGCTGCTAATCACCGGCATGCTGGGCGGTCTTTCCACCTTTTCTACTTTTAGTCTGGAAACCGTTTCCCTGCTCCGGGACGCCCGCTATCTATGGGCCGCCGTCAATATTCTGCTAAACCTTTGCCTGTGCTTGGCTGGGGTAGTGCTGGGGATGCTTCTGGTAAAGCTGCTGCTCAAAAAAGCCGCCATCTAGGAGCGCAAAGCGTTCGTTGAATAAAGAAAACATGAGGTTTTTCTAGAAAATACGCAGAAAACAGTCTTTGTTTCTTTGACTTTTTGCATTACATATGCTATACTAGTTATGTAATCAACAGTGAAGGTTACAAATAATTGGAAACGAAAGCGTGTCACTCTTAGGTGGCACGCTTTTTTTCAAAGAAAAGAAAGAAGGTGCTAAACATGGGAGACAAAAACCCGAAAAAGATGCCCAAGCAAAAAAAGACGGCGGCAAAGCCCATTGTGGCTCCTGTAATACAAGCCGAGCCGGAGCTGATCAAAAAAGCCAAGAAAGAATAAAGAGCAGCCATCGCTGTCTAAAACAGCAAAGAGGGGGAGGATCGCAGAAGTGCGCTCCTCCCCCTCTTTGCGTTTCATTTGTCTTGTTGGGCCACGTCGACAATAGTCAAAGCGCCGTCAATCAAATCCACCGTCAGCTCCGTATCCAGGGCCGGATCCTTGGCAATGATATAGCGAGCCGTCAGCGTTTCCAGCGTAGACTGGAGCAGCCGCTTCAAGGGACGGGCGCCATACACCGGGTCATAACCGGTATCGATCAGATAGGCTCGGGCGGCAGGCGTCAGGTCAATTTTCAACTGCCTATCGCCTAAGCGGCGGCGGAAATCGGCCAATTGCAGCTCCAAGATGCTGTCGATATGCTCCTTGGTCAAAGGCTTGTAGAAGACGATCTCATCCAAACGGTTGAGGAATTCCGGCCGGAAGCTGCGGCGGAGCAAACCGCTGACCGCGTCTCTGGCCTCTTGGGAGATATCGCCGTCCGGGGAGATCCCGTCCAGAATGATATCCGATCCCAGATTGGAGGTAAGGATCAGGATAGTGTTTTTGAAATCCACGGTGCGACCATGGCTATCGGTGATCCGCCCATCGTCCAATACCTGCAACAGCACATTGAACACATCGGGATGCGCCTTTTCTATCTCGTCAAACAGCACCACCGCATAGGGGCGGCGGCGCACCGCCTCGGTAAGCTGGCCGCCTTCCTCATAGCCTACATAGCCGGGGGGCGAACCGATCAGCCGGGAGACGGAATATTTTTCCATATATTCACTCATGTCGATACGGATCATGCTGTGCTCGTCATCAAAGAGGGCTTCCGCCACCGCCTTGGCCAACTCGGTTTTACCAACACCGGTGGGGCCCAGGAAGAGGAAGCTGCCGATAGGCTTGGTGGGGTCCTTGATGCCGGCACGGGAGCGCAAAATCGCGTCGCAGACCTTGTTGACCGCTTCCTCCTGACCGATCACCCGGCGATGAAGAATCTCCTCCAGATGCAGCAGCTTTTCCCGCTCCCCTTCCATCAGCCGGGATACGGGGATGCCGGTCCAGCGCGCCACGATCCGGGCGATTTCCTCCTCGGTGACCTGATTGCGCAGCAGGGTATGCTTTTGCTCCGTTTCCGCCAGCGCTTCCTTGGCCGCCAGCTCCTTTTGCAGCTGGGGCAGGGTGCCATAGCGCAGCTCCGCCGCCTTGTTTAGATCATATTCCCGCTCCGCCCGCTCAATCTGGGCGTTGGTCTGCTCGATCTGCTCCCGCAGCTTTTGCAGCTTGCCGATGCTAGCCTTTTCATTTTCCCATTTTACCTTCATCGCGCTAAAGCTTTCCCGCAGCTCCGCCAGCTCGGCCTGAATATGCTGTAGCTGCTCGGCAGAAAGCTTATCCTTTTCGTTTTTCAGCGCGGTTTCTTCAATTTCCAACTGCATAATCCGGCGACTGGCCTCATCCATTTCCGTAGGCATGGAGTCGATCTCGGTTTTGATCAAGGCACAGGCTTCATCCACCAAATCGATGGCCTTATCCGGCAAAAAGCGGTCGGCAATATAGCGCTGGGACAGGGTTGCGGCAGCGATCAGCGCCCGATCCTGAATCTTGACGCCATGATAGACCTCGTACCGCTCCTTTAGACCCCGGAGAATGGAGATCGTGTCCTCTACAGAGGGCTCCTCCACCATCACCGGCTGAAAACGCCGCTCTAAAGCCGCGTCCTTTTCAATATACTGGCGATATTCGTTCAAGGTTGTTGCGCCAATGCAATGCAGCTCGCCTCTGGCCAATAGCGGCTTGAGCAGATTGCCTGCATCCATTGCCCCATCACCCTTGCCCGCGCCTACAATATTATGCAGCTCGTCAATAAAGAGCAGGATACGCCCCTCCGACTGCTTCACCTCGTTTAAAACAGCCTTGAGCCGTTCTTCAAATTCCCCCCGGAACTTGGCCCCGGCAATCAATGCGCCCATATCCAGAGAAAACAGACTGCGGTTTTTCAAGTTATCTGGCACATCCCCCCGGACAATCCGCAAGGCCAAGCCTTCGGCAATAGCGGTTTTGCCCACGCCGGGCTCGCCGATCAGGCAAGGGTTGTTTTTGGTTTTGCGGGAAAGGATGCGGATCACATTGCGGATCTCATCGTCGCGGCCGATCACCGGATCCAGCTTTTGCCGCCGCGCCAGCTCTACCAGATCCTGCCCATATTTGTTTAGCGCGTCATAGGTGGCCTCGGGATTGTCGCCGGTCACCTTTTGATGTCCCCGAATCCCCTGCAAAGCCACATTTACCGCTTTTTCTTCCACACCTGCCTGTTTAAAAGCCTCTTTTAGCGTGGAATTGGCTTTTTCCAGCAGACCCAGCAGCAAATGCTCCACAGAAACATATTCGTCACCCATCTTGGACGCCTGCCGTTCGCCGCAACTGATGGCCTGATCCAGCTCGGCGGAAAGATATACCTGGGTATCATTGCCGTTGACCCGTGGCAAACGATTGGCCGCGTCGTTCAGTTTTTGCGCCAATACAGCCACATCCGCCCCGGCCTTGGTCAAAACCTGAGGCACCAGCCCCCCTTGCTGCGCCAATAAAGCAAGCAGCAAATGCTCCTGCTGCAACTGGGGATGATGCATTTCCTCCGCCATAGCCTGGGCGGATTGCAGGGCTTCCATGCTTTTTTGCGTAAATTTTTGTAAATTCATAAAATCAACCACCTTTCGGACGGAGTATTATTTGTTTCAGAAAAAAATGTGCAAATCCATCAAAGTAACCGTATCCATATTCAAATAGCCGCCAAACCAGCAGCCAGCCAGCGAGCAAAGCGATGCGGCCATAACCCGGCAGGCCAGCCAGCGAAGCGATGCGGCCATAACCAGCAGGCCAGCGAGCAACGCGATGCAGCCATAACCCGGCAGGCCAGCGAGCAAAGCGATGCGGCCATAACCCAGCAGGCCCGCCTAGAACGCCACCCGTATCCGCACCCAAGTACGCAAACCCGCCCGTAACATAGTCGCCGACAAGAAAGTGAACCAGAGAGCGAAAAGAAGTGCCGATAGACGCCCGCGCGGCTCCTGCGACGTGAGCGAGCGTATGCCACTGATACGTGAACGAGCGGCGCGGGAGACGGAAGGGCGTATGGCGGTGCTTATTTTCGCGGAGGTAAGATTGGTGCAGCCAGCTTGCAAGATAGCCGCCGACCAGTACCGCAACCAGAGAGCGAAAAGAAGTGCCGATAGACGCCCGCGCGGCTCCTGCGACGTGA
>CAYOVS010000052.1:0-9567 GCA_964407445.1 uncultured Peptococcaceae bacterium | reverse complement strand
TGAAGCCAATCCCCCAACCGGCTTTGCTGCATAAAAAAAACGATCCATTGTTTATCAGGCAATTGGTACAAAAAAACTATTTATAATAGAACTCCTGCCACTTTGCATGAAATTTGCTATATTATTTTGTAAAAGAAGAAACATTTCTAGTGTAAATTGAAAAATTTGAGGCGAAAGGCTGGTGAAAAAATTTGCTTTATAATAAAAATTTATCATAATCCGTTTAAAATTAATTTAATTTTGGAGGAAAACTTATGAAAAAAAATCATGAGCACCCAATAGAGTTAAAATCCAATCGTTTATTATCTTTTATAGAAAAATTAGGCAATAAAGTTCCGCACACGCTGGCTTTATTTTTTGGCATTATTGTTCTCGTGCTGATAATCTCAGCAATCTATGCCTGGACGGGCGTCAAAGTATATCATCCTGCGACAGGAGAAGAAATAGTAGTCAACAGCCTGCTTAATAAAAACGGTTTAATCTTATTTTTCACTACGTTTATCAGCAATTTCCAATCCTTTCCCATCCTTGGCGTTACCGTTGTTGTCTGCATCGCCATGGGCTTATGCGAGGTAACCGGCATGTTTACCGCCGTTATCCGCATGAGCCTGAAAAGAGTTCCCGAATCTGCATTAGCCTTGTTCGTTTCATTTTTTGGTATTTTCATGTGCAGCTTTGATGGAACCGTCTCCATGATTGTTGTTCCCACATTGGCTGCTTCCATTTACTATTCCATGGGAAAAAGTCCTTTGGTGGGCATCTTTTGTGGCTACGCCGCTGCTTGTGCCGGCGCCTCTTTGGAATTTATACCCGGATTTTGGCAAGTATGCTTGACGCCCATAACCAATGCGGCTGCACAACTTTTTGACGCGAATTTTTCCATGCCACTGCTTTCAGATTACTATCCGGTTTTATTCTCCTCTGTTATGATGATCATTATTGTTACCTTGATCACCGTAAAAATCATTGAACCGCGTTTTGGGAAAGAAACCGGCTGCGATGATCCTGTTTTAGTTGCCAATCAGGAGGAAGATCTTACACCGCAACAAAGAAAAGCCGCCAAATGGTCTTTGATCAGTCTGCTGCTCTACCTACTGGCCATTATTGCCATGTGCATTCCCCACAGCAGTTTTTTTCGCAATGCGGAAGGGTCTTTAATCAACGGGCCATTGATGTCCTCTTTAGAAAACCTGCTGGTCTGGTTTTTCTTTATCCCCGGCTTGGTTTATGCCAAAATGACCGGTCAAATTAAAAGCGTAAGCGCTTTGGCCAATTTATTGGAAAAAGGTGCGGTATCTCTCCTGCCAGTTATCGTTTTATTCATCTTGATTGGACAATTCTTAACTATTTTCCAAGCAACTAACTTGGCCGCTGTCGTTTCCATTCAATTAGGCGATTGGCTGGGCAGCATATCAATCTCTCCGTATATTGTCCTAGCGATTATTTTCGTTTTCGTAGTTTTGCTGGATTTGTTTGTTACCAGCGGCAGTTCCAAATATATCATCTTCGCGCCAATTCTTATTCCAGTATTAATGCAATTGGGCATTACTCCTGCTTTTTCCCAATATGTACTCAGAATGTCTGATGCTGCCGTCAATAATTTAACACCTTTTAATCCATTTTTCCCTATACTTGTTGTGCTTGCACAAAGGTATTGCAAAAAAGTCGGCATTGGTACCGTTTTTTCCGCCATGCTACCATATTCCATACTTACAACAGTAGTTATGCTGATTATTATCGGTGTCTGGATGCTGTTTGATCTGCCAGTGGGTGTAAACGGAGCAAGAATCTTTATGTAAAATATCTTGGATGTAAAACTGGAGGTAAACTGCTCATGAACAAAATTCTACTTGCCAATGGCACAATACTGGATGGAACGGGATCAGAACCATATTCCGGAGATTTGTTGATCAGCGGAAAATATATCAGTCAGATCGGTCCTCCCGGTTCCATTCTTCCTGATCCAGACTGCACCGTATTAAATTGCCAAAAAAAAACCATAACCCCCGGGTTGATTAACAGCCATTGTCATATTTGCTGCAATCCGCCGTTGTCACAGGGCGCGATTTCTCCCCCCGATAATTCCGGCTTACTGATCGAAGCAACCTTTCATACCACCATGACTCTGCAAAAAGAGCTTCGCTCTGGCGTTACCTATGTCCGAGATTGTGGAAGCCCCGCTAATATTGCCACCTACGCCAAACAGATGGTACAACAAAAAATTATTCCCGGCCCGGAAATCATCAGTTGTGGCACCATGCTCGCAATAACCGGGGGTCACGGCTGGACAATGGGCGCACGAGAATGCGACGGGGCCGATGAAGCCCGCAAAGCCGCGCGGGAACAGCTAAAATACGGCGCGGATTTTATCAAACTAATGGCCACCGGCGGCTATGCCACACCTGGCGTGCATCCGCGTGCACCACAATTACTTGTTGAGGAAATGGCATCAGCCGTCCAGGTAGCCCATGCGGCCGGGAAAAAAGTGGCTGCCCATGCTTATGGCGTTCGCGGTATCAAAAATGCGATCCTAGCTGGAGTTGACAGCATCGAGCATGGAGAATTTTTTGACGATGATGATCCGGGTGAAATCCGAGAAACTGTCGCTATGATGAAAGAAAAGGAAGTATTCTGGGTTCCTACGCTAATGTGCTGGTTTTATGGATATCAGCAGGAATTTGGCTACCAAGGGGAGATTGATGAACAATTTTTATATCGCAAAATACCTCGCAAAGACAAAACACCTAACGACCCAAGCCATTGGCAAACAGATTATTTCATGATTCAACAGGTCATTGACGGCATGCGCAATATCGTCGATGGTGGTGTCAACATTGCGCTGGGAAACGATGCCGGTTTCGGCTTTGTTGAACATAATTCGCTGGCCTTTGAACTGAAATTAATGAAGCTATTAGGATTGTCACCCTTGCAAGCAATTACCGCAGCTACCCGTGGCAGCGCGGAAAATCTGGGGATCGGAAACGCTTATGGCACCTTAAAACAAGGAAATATTGCCGATTTGCTGATTTTATCGAAAGATCCGTTAACAGACATGGATGCTTTTTTTGAAATTGAACAAATTTACAAATGGGGCAAGCCAATCAAATAAATATTTTTGTTTTTCAATGAATCTTAGCGCAACCAAAATGCTAAAACCAGCCAACACTCAATCTATTGGCTGTAAATAAGGAGGAGCACAAACATGACAGAAGAAATTTTGCAAAAAATGACCCAGTCCATTGTTGACGGGGACGAGGAGCTATCCGCAGAGCTGGCCCAGGCCGGGCTGGATGCGGCGATGGACCCCTTGGTGATTTTGGAGTCAGGATTCTTTCCCGGGATGCAGATCGTAGGGCAAGCCTTTGAAAAATGTGAAATGTGGCTGCCGGAAATTGTGATGGCTGCCGAAGCCATGGAGGCCGCAATGACCATTTTGCGCGATCCGCTGACGGAGAAAGCCGATGGCGGCGCCAATTTGGGCGTAGTCGTTTTGGGCACGGCCAAAGGCGATGTGCACGATATCGGCAAAAACATCGTCAAAATCATGCTCACCGCCAACGGCTTTACCGTCTACGATCTGGGCAAAGATGTAGCCCCGGCCACCTTTATCAACCGGGCGGTGGAACTGAACGCAGACGTGATCGCCATTTCCGCTTTGATGACCTCTACCATGCTGTATATGCCTGAGGTGATTGAGAAACTCCATGAAAAAGGGCTGCGGCAGCAATTTAAGGTAGTGGTAGGCGGTGCGCCTGTGGTAGACAGCTGGGCAAGAAAAATCGGTGCGGACGGGTACTCGGAAACCGCCAGCGGCTGCGTTGGCGTGGTAAAAAATCTTTTGGCGGGAGGGAAATAAGATGCTTACCTACTGGGAAATTTTAGATCGCTGCGAACATGGGCCGATGATGGCGGAAAACGACTATGATATGCTGCTGATGAAAAAGGTGCGCAAGCTGGTCAAAAAATACAATATCAAGTTCGATCCCAATCACGTGGTCAACGAGGATGGCGAAATGGCCGACCGAATTTGGCAGGCCGCCATTGATTTTGTGGATGAAGTGGGTATCTATTGTCTGGATACTGGCCGGATCATCCAAATCAGCCGCAAGGAAATTCTCGAATCTCTGGCCGGACAACGAGAGGAAATTGTCTATGGCGACGGGCAAGATGTACGGGTAGTCAAATATCGAGCCATTGAGGACAAGAAAGATCCCTTTATTATGATGAATCCCTGCGGCAATCCCTGCCCGGAGGAAATTTTTGAGCCATTTGTCCGCTCCTATGTGCGGGAGGATATCGTGGATAGCTTTGCCGGCCCGCTGCTGACCACCTTCCGGGGGCGCCCGGTAAAATCCGATTCTCCCTTCGAGGTGGAAGGCGCCATCTGGAACGCCCGCAAGCTGCGGGAAGCCTGCGTGATCGAGGGCCGCCCCGGGCTGGCCTGCTGGAACTTCGCTTCCACTGCCGAGGGTACCGATGCGGTTTTCGCCTCCTGCATGGATCAGTTTGGCTGCATTCCCGGCAATGGCATGCTAATCGGCGCCATCGCCGAAATGAAGGTGGACTACGAGCGATTGAAAAAAACCTCTCTGGCTTTGCAAAGAGGTTTTGTGATGGAATCACTGCTAGGCCCCATTTTGGGCGGCTATGCCGGCGGCGCGGAGGGAACTGCGTTGATCACAGTAGCCCATGTATTCCTGGGCGCACTGGTCTATCGTTGCGCTTTCCATTGCATTTTCCCCTTCCACATCCATTATACCTGCACCTCTACCCCGGATACCCTGTGGGCAAACGGCATGGCCACCCAGGCAGTCACTCGCAACTCCCATATGCTGGTGATCAACGCCGCATTCTCGCAAGCAGGGCCCTGTACAGAAATGTGCTTCTGGGAATATGTCACCTTTGCCTTGGCCTGCACCGTATCCGGCGCAGATGGTTTGGATCTGGGTGCGCAAGCCATGAACAAACACGATGAGTATTGGTCTCCCTTGGCCTGCATCTTAGGGGCAGAGGTGGCGCATGTGGCAGCGCGGCAGGGAATCACCAGAGCACAAGCAAATAAACTTATTTTACAGATATTGCCCAAGTATAGCCACCTCCATGAAGGCGGCTTCAGCATCGGCCAAAAGTTTAGCGAATGCTACGATCTGACCACCTTGCAACCAACCCCCCCGCACCAGGCCATGTATGAAAAAATCAAGGCTGAACTAACCGAAATGGGGCTGGATTTTAGTCTGCTGGATAACTAAAGCTCCATCCTTCCTACATTGTCCATTTTTGATCCTTCCTGCTTCTCTCCGGCGGCAAGTCCAATTTGACGCCGGAGAGAAGCTGCGGTTGCAAAACAAAGCCATTGCCTGTTTTACCTAAAAACGCCAAACATCCTTTCCTGGTATCCTGACAGTAACCCGAAAAAGAAAAGTGAAGGAGGATAACAATGCATCAAGAAAAATCCGGACCCATACGGCCAAGCCTGGGGTTAGCAATTCTCATCTTCGTGCTCGTGGTATCCATACTGATTATCGGTTTATTGGTCTTTGGCGGCGACGTGCATGTCTTGCTATTTTTATGCGTCAGCGCAGCTTGTATTTTTGGCATCATTCTCAAAAACACCTGGCAAAGCCTGCAAGATGGGATGTGCATGGCCTTGAACAGGGCAATGCAGGCCATCCTGTTCTTTTTCCTCATCGGTATGATTATTGGCTCCTGGATCCAAAGCGGTACTGTGCCAGCTTTGATCTATTACGGATTGGATCTACTCTCTCCCCGCTTTTTCCTGCCGGCCGGGCTGTTGCTGTGTAGTCTGGTTTCGCTGGCCACCGGCAGCAGTTGGAACACCGCCGGTACGGTGGGTGTAGCACTGATGGGCATTGGCGCCGGTATGGGTGTGCCCGCGCCGGTCACCGCCGGCATGGTCGTTTCCGGCGCCTACTTTGGCGATAAAATGTCGCCTCTCTCCGATACCACCAATCTGGCGCCAATCATGTCTGGAACCGTCCTCTACGAACATATCAAGGCCATGATGTATACGGCGATCCCGGTATATGTGCTAACCCTGCTTATTTTCACCGCAATGGGCTGGGGCTATGGGGATCTATCCATCGACCAATCTCAGATCCTGCTCTATCGGGATGGGCTCTCCGGCGTTTTTAATCTCAATCTGATCACCCTGCTGCCGGTAGTGATCGTGCTGGTGCTCAGCCTGTGCCGTTTCCCTGCGCTGCCCGGCCTGGCAGTAGGCGTTGTTTCCAGTCTGCCCATTGCCGTATATTGCCAGGGGATGAGCTGGAGCGATGCCTTACTGGGTTTGAACTACGGCTATTTCGGGGAAAGCGGCATCGAAGTGATCGACACGCTGCTGAACAATGGCGGCATCCAAAGCATGATGTGGACCCTTTCCATGACCATGCTGGCGCTGTGTCTGGGGGGCGTACTATCCTCCATCAAAGTTCTGGATGTGATCGTGCAGGCCATCTCCCACAAGGTGAAAACCGTCCGCGCCTATCCGGCACTGGCCATCCTCACCTCTTCCCTAACCAATGTGACCATGGGCGACCAATATATGAGCCTGGTGATCAGCGGCGAGCTATATCGGGATACCTTCCCCGAGAAGGGCTTGCAGCCGCGGATGCTCTCCCGCTGTCTGGAGGAAGGCGGCACGGTTACCTCCGCCATCGTCCCCTGGTCCAGCTGCGGCGCGATCATGTTTGGTGCACTGGGGATCTCTGCCTTTGAATACGCACCTTATGCCATTTTCAATTGGCTAACACCCCTTTTTGGTATCATCGTCACCCTGTGCGGCTTTACGATTCTCACCCGCTATCATACCAGCCCATGGAAGCCACTGACCAACAAAAGTTTGGCGGCGGCCAAGGCCGCCTATGAGGCTGCGCATCCCGAAGAAGCGGATAGTGCGGAACAAGCCGCTTCATAAGCCTCCCCATCCACCCCAGCCAACGCCATTGCCCGGAGCATATCCCCGGGCAATGGCGTTTTTATGGTGTGCAGCAGACTCGTTTGGGGATGGCAAAAGCGCAGCCAGCCCAGATGCAGCGCCTGCCGCTGCAACAAGGTGCTGCCGCCGCCATACATAGCGTCCCCGGCCAGGGGATGCCCGATATATTGCAGATGCACCCGAATCTGATGGGTACGCCCGGTTTCCAACCGCAGCTCCAGCAGACTATGCCGCCCCCCTTGGGCTAACACCCGATAATTGGTAATGCTGGGTTGGCCTCCTTCCGCAACCCGGCGGCTGATCAGCGGCCCCGGCTGGCGCAGCAGCGGCGCTTCGATCCGTCCCTGTGCTTCGGCAAAAAGACCTTCCGCCAAAGCAAAATAGCGCTTCTGGGGCGGATTTTCCGTCAGGCAGGCCGCCGTCAGACGGTTCTTAGCCAGCAGGCAAATACCGGTAGTATGCCGATCCAAGCGGCCGATAGGGCGAAAGGTCAGCCCTGGACAATAGGCCGCAAAAAAATTACCCACCGCATCGTCAAAACCCGGCCCTGCCGGATGCACCAGCATATCGTCAGGTTTATGCAGCAGCAGCAGGTCGTCGTCCTCATATAAAATAGGCAGCGTCAGCGCCAGGTTTGGCTGCAACACGCTGCTTTGATCCACCGCCTCCACCGCAATCACATCCCCCGCTGCCAGCGGATCGATCTGCCGGTGAAAGCCGCCGTTAACGGTGACCCCATCCCGGTGGCGAAACGCCGCCAGCAAGCTCTGGGAATATCCCCGGCGGCGCAAATACTCGCCCAAAGAGCAAGGCAGCTCCGCCGGAAGCACAGTATAGGTAAAAATGCGATTGACCATAAGCGCTACCTCAACTTCTTTCTGGTTCAAATTTTTGAAAACAGACGTTCATCCTGTCTGGCAACAAGCAAGGCCAAGAAGCCACAAAACCGTATGGCGGTGCTTATTTTCGCGGGGGTAAGGATTGGTGCTGCCAGCTTGCAAGATAGCCGCCGACCACTACCTCGACCAGAGAGCGAAAAGAAGTGCCGATAGACGCCCGCGCGGCTCCTGCGACGTGAGCGAGCGTATGCCACTGATACGTGAACGAGCAGCACAGGAGACGGAAGGGCGTATGGCGGTGCTACTTTTCGCGGGGGTAAGATTGGTGCAATCAGCTAACTATAGGTGACCTCCATTAGCATCAACCCCCTGGCCGGCGCCATCCTAATATTTCGCCGCAGCCTGCCCTCCAAGAAATCCTGTATCGCCTGGGGCGGCAATTGTCCCAGACCAACCGCAACCAGGCGGCAAGTGATCAGCCGCACCATATGATAGAGAAAGCCGTTGGCGGTAACATCAATGGTAACAGGCTGCTGCAAGCGCTGCCAAGGGAAAAAACCGCCTGTTCTTTGGGGCTGACTAATCTCCAATCCGGTGACGGTGCGAACAAAGCGCTCTGCCGATACGCCGGACGCCGCATAATGGAAAAAATCATGCTCGCCCAGCAAATAGGCGGCTCCCTGCCGCATGGCCGCCACATCCAAGGCCTGGGGCAGTTCCCAAGAGAAACGGTTGGCAAAGGCGCTCGCCGCGGTTTCCTGCTCCAATAGATAGCGGTAGCGTTTGGATACAGCGCCATAGCGGGCATGAAAGTGCATGGGCACCTCTTCCGCCTGGCGTACCCGGATATCCGGCGGCAGCTTATGATTGGCCGCTTCTACGATCCGCTCCACCGGCACCGGCTTATGGCAATAGAAATTGGCCACCTGCCCCAGCGCATGAACGCCGCTGTCGGTGCGCCCGGCGCCGTTGATTACGATTTGCTCCCGAAACAGGGAGGTCAGCACCTTTTCCACCTGATATTGGATCGTCATCCCCTGGGCCAGGGGTTGGCGCTGCCAACCGGCATAATTGGTGCCGTCATATTCAATCGTTAGCTTGATGTTGCGCATCAAAATCGTATTCTCCTATCCTTAGTCTTTTGGTCACGCAACCCCGGTGGTGTAGCACAGCCCTTTCCACAGACGGAGCTTGCCCAAGCTACCGTTTATTACAGCACTAGCAACGCTGCCAGCAGCAGAGCAAACCCGGTAGTCACCAGCGTATCCGGCAGCAGCCAGGGGGATTGCTTCCAACGGCTGCGCCCCTGGCTGCCATGGTAGCATTTGGCCTCCATGGCCTGGGCAAGATCATCCGCCCGGCGAAAGGCGGATACCAGCAGGGGCACCAGCAGCGGAATCACGGCGCAAACCTTTTGCCAGAGATTGCCTTTTTTCAGACTGGCGCCTCTGGCTCTTTGCGCCAGCACGATCCGGTCAAATTCCTCTAGGATCGTGGGAATAAACCGCAGCGCAATCGACATCATCATCGCAATTTCGTGGGCAGGGATACCGATTTTTTGCCCCGGATGCAGCAGCTTTTCCAAGCCATCCGTTAAAGCAATCGGCTTGGTGGTCAAAGTCAGCAGGGAAGCAAAGCCTACCAGCAAAAACAGGCGCAAGCCCATGGCCAGGCCATAGCTGATCCCCTCCCGACTGATATGCAAAAAATGCCAGCTCCAATTAGGCTCCCCAGGATAGAGGAAAAAGTTAAAAAACATGGTAATCAAACAAA
>CAYOVS010000051.1:0-9619 GCA_964407445.1 uncultured Peptococcaceae bacterium | reverse complement strand
TCAGCCTGCGGCTGCAAGGCAACCGTCTAAACAGCAGCGTTTCCCGGCTGGAAAAATTTCGCACGTGCCCCTTTGCCTACTGTGCCGCCTACGGACTAAAGCTGCAACCCCGGCAGGAATATCAGGTGCGCCCCGCCGACCGGGGCGAGCTGCTGCATCAGGCGCTGGCCGATATGGGGCGCAGCCTGCGGGAGCAGCATATTTCCTGGCAGGAGGTAGACGAAACCCTTGCCGACACCTTGAGCAGGCAGGCCATCGACCGCTATCTGCCCTTGTTTTTGCAAGGCATCCTCACCAGCTCCGCCCGGTATCGCTATCTGGCGGAACGGTTTCGCCGTGCCCTAAGCGCCACCTTTTTATTGGCCGCCCGCCATATTCAAGGGGGAGAGTTTGTGCCCATTGCCTTTGAGCTGCCCTTTGGCAACAGCAAAGAGAACAGCCTGCCGCCGTTGAAAATTCCGCTGGACGATCACAAAGAGCTATGGCTCCATGGTCAAATCGACCGGGTGGATATGGCGCAGGGCACGGAAAAATGCTGGTTTCGGATCATTGACTACAAAACCGGGCAAGCCAGCGTTTCGCCCCAGGATATTTTCACCGGCCTGCGCCTGCAATTGCTGGTCTATTTGCAGGTGGTGCTGGATAACAGCATTTATTTTACAGAGCAGCAGGCGGCGGCGGCCGGGATCTATTACGGCCCGGTGCGGGATCAACTGGAAAACTGCCCGCCGGGAGAAGAAGCCAAGGCCATGCAGCTTACCGGGATCACCGTGCAGGACGAAGAAGCGGTGCTGCTGGCAGACCGGCAAATCAACGGCTATTCCAAGCTGATCAAGGTTGCCTATTCGCCAAAGAGCGGCTTTTACGCCAACTCCCCGGGGGTGACGGCAGAGCAACTGGGCTTGCTGCAAACCCATTTGACATCCCTGCTGCGGCAAACCGCCGGTGAAATGCTCTCGGGGCTGGTAGAAGCCCGCCCCTTGCAGCAAGGCAGCTTTCAAGCCTGCGATACTTGCGACCAGCGCCAATTTTGCGGACTGGATCAATGCTTCGTCCAGCCCCGGGTTAGCCAAGCCCCCGGTAAAGCGCAGCTATGGCAAGGATTACAACAAGAGCAAGACCCCACCGCGAAAGCATAAAAGGAGCCTTCCATGCCTACCTATCAACCCTCCCCCGAACAACTTTTGGCTATAGAAACCCACGGCGAAAACCTGCTGGTGGCAGCAGGCGCAGGCAGCGGCAAAACCACCGTGCTGGTGGAGCGGCTGCTCCGCAAGCTCACCCGTCCGGAGCAGCCGGGCAGTCTACAGCGAATGCTGGTGCTGACCTTTACCAACGCGGCAGCGGCGGATATGCGCGCCAAAATCGATGCGGCGCTCACCACTCTGGCCAGAGAACAGCCGGGAAACCGCCATATCCTGCTAGAGCTAAATCAATTACCCCAAGCGTCTATCAGTACCATCCACTCCTTTTGCCTCAACCTGCTGCGCCGCTATTATTACCGGCTGGAACTGGATGGCGGCTTTCGCATCGCCCGAGAAGCGGAAATGTCCACCCTCACCCAGCAGGTGCTGGAGGACTATTTGGAAGCCCGCTACGAACAGCAGGATGGCAAAATCCAGCTCTTGGCCGACGCCTACGGCGGCAGCCGGGACGACAGCAAGCTGGCGGAGCTGATAGAAGCATTATATGAATTTAGCCGCTCCCAGCCAAACCCGGCACAATGGCTGCAACAAGCTTGCAATCTCAAGGGAGAAACGGTAGACGATTTTGCCTTTTCGGCAGATTTGGCGGCCTATATTGGTCGACAGACGACTTTTGCGCTGGAGCCCCTGGAACAGGCGGCGCTTTTGCTCCAGGAAGCACCCGCCCTCTTGCCCGATGCCTGGCGGCAAAGCTTTCAGCAGGAATACGCCATCTGCCGCGCCTTGGCCGCAAGCCCCCAGCCGCTCCATCAGCAGCTGGCTCTTTTGGCGGAGCTGGAATTTTTGCCCTGGCGAGGGGGCAAAAAGGACGAAAATAAGCCCTTCCGGGAAGAATTCAAAGCCCTGCGCAAACAGGCAAAGGAGTTGCTGCAAGAGTTAAAGCAGCGCTTTGCCAGCCGGGAGCCGGCGATCCTCACCCGGGAGCTGAACCGGCTGGGACAACTGACCCAACTGTTGGAGGAGCTGGTAGAAGGCTTTGGGCTGGCGCTAGCCCAGGAAAAACGGCGGCGCAACCTGATTGATTTTGGCGATATGGAGCATTTTGCCCACCAATTGTTGCAACAGGAGGACATTGCCCAGGAGCTGCGGCAGAACTATGATGAAGTGCTGATCGACGAATATCAGGACATCAACGCAGTGCAGGAAGAAATTCTCCGTTTGGTACAAAGAGGCAACAACTGCTTTGCCGTAGGCGATGTAAAGCAAAGCATCTACCGCTTTCGTCTGGCAGAACCCAGCTTGTTTTTGGACAAATATGTGAACTACGGCGCCTTAAGCGGCGGCAGGCGCATTGATTTAAACCGCAATTACCGCAGCGTAGGCGCAGTGATTGATGGGGTCAACTACATTTTCAGCCAGTTGATGACCAAACAATCCGCCGAGATGGCATATGACCAGGCGGCCAGTCTGAAACCGGGCCGCGCCGAGTATGGCGCACCGCCGGAGCTGATGCTGCTGGATCTTTCCGGCAAGAACAGTGGCATAGCACCGGAAGAAACAGAACCGACAGAGGAAGAAGCAGAAGAAGCGACACAGACCGATAGCGAGCAAGGACAGGCGGAGAACCAGCAGGAAACCCGGGAGGAGCAAACCGCCGCCAAGGCAGAAGCCATCTTTTTAATATCCCGCATTCGGGAATTGGTACAAGAGGGCTATACTTATGGCCAAATGGCAGTTTTGCTGCGCAATGCCAAAAACAAAACAGTGGTTTTGGCACAAGCGCTCACCGCAGCAGGCATCCCAGCTATGGCCGACAATCAGGAAAATGTGCTGGATGCGCCGGAAACCGCGCTGCTGCTCTCCTTGCTCCGTATCATTGATAATCCCAGGCAGGATTTACCATTGGGCGCAGTGCTGCGTTCTCCCCTGTTCGGCTTCACCCCGGAACAATTAGCGGAAATTCGCTTGTTCGCCAATGGAGAGTTTTATCAAGCAGTAACCGCCTGCGCCCGAGAAAGCAGCGATTTGGCGGCAAAATGCCAGGATTTTCTCACCAGATTGGCAGATTGGCGGTACCTGGCGCAAAGGGAACGGGTCTCGGTACTGATTCGCAAGCTGTGGCAGGATACCGGGCTATACCTGTTAGTAGGAGCGTTGCCGGAAGGGGATCGGCGACAAGCCAATCTGGACGCCCTCTACACCCAGGCCTGCGCCTACGAAGCAGGGGATTACGGCGGTTTATACCGGTTTTTGCGTTATCTGGAGCAATACCAAAAGCAAGGCGGGCAGCTACCTGCCGCCGGTCGGCAAAAACAAACCGACGCAGTGCAGATTATGAGTATCCACCGCAGCAAGGGGTTGGAATTTCCGGTGGTGTTTGTGGCGGGGCTGGCCTGCCGCTTTCACGGCGCCAGCGAACGCCGGGATATTCTTTTTCACAAAGATCTAGGGCTGGGGCCCAAGATTGCCGACCGGGAAAAGCGGCTACAATATCCCAGCCTGGCCTATCAGGCACTGGCTGCCAAGCTGGACGCGGAAACCACAGCAGAGGAAATGCGCATTTTCTATGTGGCGCTGACTCGGGCCCGGGACAGGCTGATCCTCTGCGCCGCCCTGCGCAACCCGGCGACAACGCTGGCAGCTTGGAGCAAGACCGCCCAAAATAGCAATCCCACCATATCTCCCTCTGTGCTGCAAAAGGACAAACGACCTATCGACTGGATCGGCCGCGCCCTGTTGCGTCACCCAGACGGAGAAGTGTTGCGGCAAGCCGCCCAAGACGGCAGCATCCTGCCGGGCGCGGGCTGCTGGAAAATCAGCCTGTGCACCCCGGAACAGCTTGCCCCCACCGCAGGTGCAAGCCACCTTGCAGCCGGGCAAGCCGACAGCCAAAAGCAGGACTGGCTGCCACCACAAGACCCAATCTGCGAGGATGCTGTGGCCAAAGCGCTGGGGTACCGCTATCCCCATGGGGCGAGCTGCGCCTATCCCATCAAATGGACGGTCAGCCAGCTCACCGCCGCTGATGCTGCTGAAGCTGACGCTGCTGCCAATCCAGACACAACCAATGCAAATGCTGCCCCAACGATGGAGCATATGCCTGCCCAGGTTCACACCAACCAGCTTGCACCCCATGCTACCTACGATAAGGAGCGTGCAGCAAGCAGCCTTGCCCCGCAAAATGCAGTTACCGCTGGTTTGCCGCTCCTGTTGCAGGCAACGCCGCAAATTACCACCACCAACCGGGAAGAAGCAGCTTACCGGGGTACCATCAATCACCTGCTTTTGGAAAAACTGGATCTGCGGCGAGGGATCCCTCCCCAAATCCAAGAATTGATCGACCAGGGACTGCTCCAACAGGAGCAGGCGCAATTTGTCGATTTGGCTATGCTGGAAGGGTTTGTCCAAAGCCCGCTGGGACAAAGAGCAATCCGGGCAAAGCAAATCCAGCGGGAGACCGCCTTTACCATGACCATCCCCGCCAGCGACCGGGTGGACGCCTATCCGGCAGATACCCTGATTTTACAGGGCACCATGGATTTGGCTTTTCAAGAAATGGACGGCTGGGTACTGGTGGATTATAAAACCGGCGGCTTTGGCCAAACAGACGGGCAATTGCTACAGCGCTACCGGGGGCAGCTTTTTGCCTACCGACAAGCTATAGAACGACTGTGGCGACAGCCGGTAAAAGAACTGTATCTGTATCTGCTGGATCAAAAACGCGCTATCCCGGTGCAATAACAGAAGCGGAGCTATCGCTAAAACAACGATAGCTCCGCTTCTGTTATACCTGTTCTGTTATACCTACCCTTTGAGTAATTTCCGGGAAATCAAAGCGGTAATCACCGCCAAAACAGCTAAGACCACAAGGATCGTACCGGTGGACCACTGCAAATCGGCAGCGGCTACCTGATAGCAGCCGATAAAGCCAAACACCATAAAGGCAATGGCCGACACCAACTTGACCTTGCGTTCGGGGATTTTTTTGCCCAAAACCACGCCCACGATCACGCCGATACCATCCGCAACCAGCATCCCGGTGGTGGTACCCAGCAGAATACCAATAGGACTGCCGGGAAATTTGGTGGCTAGAGCAATGGTAGCCAGCTGGGTTTTATCTCCCATCTCCGCAATAAAAAAGGCAACCGCCACCGCAGCCACCGGCCCATATTTGCTGACCCGGTTTTCTTCTCCCTCCAGCTTGTCCCCGCGCAGCGTCCACAGGCCAAAAAAGATAAAAGATAAAGACGCGATCGCCTGAATCCACGTTTGCGCACCGGCAAAGCGGGTGATGTAATTGCCTACGGCCACCGCCAGGGCATGATTGAACACCGTGGCGATAAAGACCCCCAGCATCACCTGAGACGCCTTGTATTTGGTTGCAAAAGCCATGGCCAATAATTGGGTTTTATCTCCCATCTCGGCCAAAACCACCGCGCCCAAGGCAAAAAGAAAAGCAGTCATACTCATCCAACCATCCTCTTTCTATTCCTTATTTTGCTTGCAGCATTCTGATACAGAAGAAAAAAAGACTTTCGGCATGATCACAAAGAAGGATCATGCCAAAAGTCTCGTTACCCAAGTGGGCTACAAAGCCAGGCGCAAGCACCAGTATGTTGACTTTGTATATGCAACTACTCCCTTTTAACTGTTTAATTATACAAAACCCAGACTAGTTTGTCAATACCAAATGCTTGCGGTCTATGGCAAAGCATCCTGCCAGACGATTTAGTCCATTTGGCAGGACACCGCAATCTTGCCGGATTGCAAATGCTTGGCGGCGCTATATTGATAAATTTGACGCAGCGCCTCGCTAACAGCGGCCCCGTCTGCCGGGGCGGACAGGGGCAGATACATCAGCACCAGTTCTACTCCAAACAAGCGACAGCAGCCGCTGGTTTGCTCCACGCCCTGCCGCAAATAAAAAGCTACCCGCCGCTGCTTTTCTGTTAAATCGGCTTGATCCGCTGCAAAAGCCGGGTTTTCCACCTCCAAAATCAAGCCTCTTTTTGCCGCATATTCCTGCCGCAGCATTTGCAGCAGCAAACCGCCGATGCCCTGCCCCCGGCGCTCCGGCGTCACCGCCAGATAATCCAGCAGCGGCATCTCCCCCCCTGGGCAATCGCAAAGCAGGGCATAGCCGCAAAGCTGCCCTGCATCGTCATATAAACCATGCCCATAATAGAACCCCTGATCAAACAAATCTTCGATCACGCTAAGGGGTTTGATCTCCGCCGGGTCAAAATCCCGGGCCAAATACAGCCGATACACCTGGCCGATGTCTTCTTTATTGAGAATTTTACTCTGCATTACAAGCCTCCTGCAATACTTTATTGGCGACCTTGCCTGCCACGGTGCTGCCACCGCCACCATTTTCCACCAAAACCACAAAAGCCAGCGGATGCTGCTCATCCTGCAAAAAGCCGACAAACCAGGCGTGGGGCGCGGCGCCGCCGCCTACCTCTGCGGTGCCGGATTTGGCGCAAATGATCAAATCACCGAATTTATCCTGTCCGTAATTGCTCTGCACATTATTGCGCATCATCTCTGCCAGCGTTGCGGCAGTTTCTTTGCTAAGCAGGGTTTCTTTATCCGGCAGCAAATCAAAATGCACCGGAATCCCCGCCTGGGTAGTAACCTTATAAATCAGCTTGGGCGTTACTGCCCGCCCGCCATTGGCGATTGCGCCCATATAGCGCAGCATCGCGCAGGGATTGACCAAATCCTTGCTCTGCCCAATGCCGGACCACGCCAATTGTCCCAATGCTACATCCTTGGCCTGCATGCTGCCGACGGCGGTCAGATACCCATCCACATCCACCTCCCGGAGCATGCCGGTTTTGTCCGCATAATCCGTCAGTACATCCCCGCCCAGCTCGGTGGCTAATTGGGCAAAGGTGCAGTTGCAGGATACCGCCAAAGCGCCCTTGATATCCAGCTCGCCATGGGCTTTGGTACAGGTAATAGTTTCATCCCCCATCACAACGCTGCCGCTACAGGTAAAGCTGCGGCTGAACAGATCGTCGATATTTTCAATGGCCGCCGCCATCGTTATCAATTTAAAGGTGGAGCCGGGCACAAAGGAGGACGAAAGGAACCGGTTGAGGTACACGCCGTTTTCTGCTGTGGCCGGATCCGGCGGCGACAAAGGATCAAAGCCGGGAGAGCTGACCAGGCAAAGAATCTCCCCGGTGCGATAATTATACACACCCACGCAGCCCCTGCGCCCATCCAAAGCCTTATAAGCCACGGTGTTCAAATCCCCATCGATGGTCAGATACAGCTTGCGCCCCCGATTCTCATAGGAAAAAACCCCGTTGAGCATACTGTAGCCCATCAATTGATCGGCAAAAAACACCTGGGTGGAAGAGCCGATATTGCCTGCTGCATCCCCCACCACATGCAAGGTGGACTTGCGCAAGGCTTTCTCCTCGGCATAGACCCGCTGCCCATCCTTAGTTTCCAGCAACACGGTACCGTTTCGATCTAGCACGGTGCCTGCGGTTAAAACGCCCTGGGTATAGGCATGGGCATTCCCTGCAAAGGCGGCCCAATCTTTTCCCTTGCTTTCATACTGCATCAAAAACAACAGCAGCATCAATACCAATGCCCCACAAAGCAAAACAATCGCAAAGGTGCGGCCTTTCAGCTTATTCATGGATCTTTCCCACCTTTCGGATAAACTTGGGCAGGGCAATGGCAAAGCTGGCATTTTGCCGGGTATCCGCTGCTTTCAAAAAGGCCAGCAGCATCCAAGAGGCGATCATGCTGGAACCACCGTTGGAAACAAAGGGAAAGGTCACCCCGGTCAGCGGCAAGATATCCAAAGAACCGCAGACATTGAGCATGGTCTGAAACACCAGCAGCCCTGCAGTAGCACAGGAAGCAATCACATAGTAAGAAGAACGGGCATTATAAGCGGATTTTACCGCAAACATGGCCGCCGTCAGCACCGAGAGCACCGCTACCAGCGCCACGATCAAGCCCAGCTCTTCGCTGAGAACCCCAAACACCAGATCCGTATCGGCTGCGGCGATCTTATGCAACCAACCGTTCCCGGCGCCAACGCCAAAGAAGCCGCCGCTGGCCAACGCAACCATCGTGCGGGTTTGTTGATAGCCGCTGGTGGACGCATACTCCCATGCATGCCGCCAGGCGGCAAAGCGCTTGGCAATATAAGGCTTGACCGTCAAAGCCAAAAACCCGGCAAACCCGGCCCCGGCGCAGCTCAAAGCAATGGTCGCCAAATCGCCGGAACGCAAAAAGGCAATAATCAGAAAGCCCACAAAAAAAATGGAGGCGGTGCCGAAATCGCCCATCAAGGCCAAAGCGCCAATAATTGCGGCGGAATAGAGAATGAACGAATACAAATTGCGTTTGGCGAACAATCTATCCAAAGTAGCAGAACCGGCAAAAACAAAGGCGACTTTCACCAGCTCGGAAGGCTGCAAGGAAAAACCGCCGATCACCAGCCAGTTGCGGGCGCCATAAATGGTCTGCCCAAAGAGAAAGGTAAACAACAGCAGCAGCAAGGCCGCTCCCGCTGCCGGCCAGCGCAGCACCTTGACCAAGCGCAGATCCCGCAGCAGCATGCCCAGCACCAAAAACCCGGCCAGCCCCAAGGTCAGGGCGGCGCTTTGCTTCAGCAGTGCATCAGGATTGGCGGTTGCGGCCACCGCCAGCCCCAGCACGCTGAGAAAGAAAGCCAGCGTTTCTATTTCGTAGCCGGTGCGGCGCATTCCGCGAAAGGCCAGATAGACCAGCCACATCAGCAGCAGCAGCCAGCTAAAGGCCAGCAGCAGCATGGGCGCATACTGCTTGTCCAAATTGCCCAGCAGCTCCACTGCCAGCAGCACCGCAAACAAAGTCAACCAAGCCAGCGTTTTGCCCGGCGCAACCAGTTTGCCGGGCTTGGTGCGGGTTTTGCCCTGCTGCTGCAGCTCCTCCGGGGAAAGCTTGGTCAAAATCATACTCAGCCCTCCCAAAGAGATCAGATCGCCATATTGCAGCGAAATGGTGCCGGATATGGCGACATCGTTTACCAGCAGACTTTGTTTGCCTGCCAGATCAGTCAACGTCCACTGATCGGCCGCATCCCGGATCAAAGCGGCGTGACTGCGGGAAATCGTCGGCAAATTGAGCAAAATATCGGAGGTGCCGCTGCGGCCGATCACATTTTCCCAGTGATTGACCGGCAAACGCACCTCGTTATCCAAGGTGAGCCAAGCCCAGGTTTCCGGTTCGTTTTTACCGGCAAACAAAGACTTTGCCACCCGCACCAAAATCAGTACCGCCAAAACCGGCAGCACCAACCGCAGTACGGCGGTAAGCAAAAACGGCAACAGCGAAAGCCCTGCCGCCAAAGCAGCCTCCGGCGATTCATAACCGGTCAATGCAGCCAAAATTTGTTGTCCCAAGTTCATACCATACTCCTTATGATTGCTTGCAAAACATCTCCACACTTTTCCCGGGTA
>CAYOVS010000050.1:6292-9708 GCA_964407445.1 uncultured Peptococcaceae bacterium | reverse complement strand
CTTTTGCAACAGCGCCCTGCGTTCCTCATCAGTCTGCAAACAAAACACCTCGATAATGCAATATTGCGGCGCATTCATGGTCATCCCTCCCGTACCATCCATATGATTCCGGCTAAGAGAATATGAAAAAGCAGGAACGCCCCAATATTGCTATTGGCCGAAAAAATCGTTATACTAATAGAAGGATGCACACATCCATTTGACGCACCCAGACACAGATACAAAAGGAGAACCCATGCTGTTATCGGCCGAACACATTTTTAAAAGCTACGGAACAAAACCACTGTTACAGGACGCCTCCCTCTATCTGAACGAAAGGGAGCGCATTGGGATTATCGGTATCAACGGCACCGGCAAAAGTACCTTGCTGAAAATCTTAGCGGGGATCGAGCCGCCGGATGCAGGCAAGGTGACCTTGCAAAGGAACACGCAGCTCTCTTTTCTGCCCCAAAACCCGGTGATGCAGGAGGAAAGCACCGTCCTGGAACAGGTTTTTGCCGATTTGAACCAAACTTTTCGCGATACAAATGAATACGAAGTAAAATCGATGCTTACCCGGCTGGGGATCACCGATCACCAAGCCAAAATCGCCACGCTATCCGGTGGGCAGCGCAAAAGGGTGGCCTTGGCCGCCGCGCTCACCCATCCGGCGGAAATTTTGCTTTTGGACGAACCTACCAACCATCTGGATAGCGAAATGGTGATTTGGCTAGAGGAACGTTTGGCTCGTTTTTCCGGCGGCTTGCTGATGATCACCCATGACCGCTACTTTCTGGAGCGGGTGACCAACCGGATCACCGAGCTTTCCCATGGCCAGCTCTATACCTATGAGGCCAATTATTCCAAATATCTGTCGCTAAAAGCGGAACGAGAGGATATGGCGCTGGCCAGCGAGCGCAAACGCCAGGCGATTTTGCGCCGGGAAGCCCAGTGGATCCTCCAGGGCGCCAAAGCCCGCAGCACCAAAAGCAGAGAGCGCATCCAACGCTACCAGGATTTAAAAGAGGAAGCTGCGCCCATTGAGGATGAGACCGTTGCCATGGTCACCGTTTCCAGCCGTTTGGGCAAAAAGCTGATCTCCCTTACCGATATTTCCAAAGCCTTTGGTGATAAGCAGGTGCTCGATACTTTTTCCTACAGCATCAAGCGGGACGACCGTATCGGCATTGTCGGTAAAAACGGCGTGGGAAAATCTACCCTGCTCAACCTGATTTCCGGCGTTTTGCAGCCGGATCACGGCGTTATTGATATAGGTTCCACGGTAAAAATCGGCTATTTTACCCAAGAAGGCCGGGAGCTGGATCACAACGAAATTGTCTTCCACTTTATCAACGAAATTGCCCGAGAGATCAAAACAGCGGAGGGCACGCTTTCCGCCGGGCAAATGCTGGAGCGTTTCTTATTTCCACCGGATCTGCAATATACGACCATTGGCAAACTAAGCGGCGGTGAGCGGCGGCGTCTGTATTTGCTAAGCATTCTCATTGCCGCGCCAAACATTCTTTTGCTGGACGAACCCACCAATGATCTGGATATTGAAACTTTGACCATTTTAGAAGATTATCTGGAATCCTTTCCCGGCGCAGTGCTTGCCGTATCCCATGACCGGTACTTTTTGGATAAGCTGGCAACTTCCATTTTTGAAGTATCAGAAAATGGCCAAATCACCTGCTACACCGGAAATTTTGCCGATTATTGCCAAAAACGTCCGGCCACCCCGGCCGCTGAAAAAGCTAGGGAAACAGCCGCACCCAAGGCAGAACCGGATCGGACTGCCGCCAAACCAAAAAAACTGAAGCTTTCCTACCGGGAACAGCGGGAGCTGGAAACCATCGACGACGAGCTTGCCGCCGTGGAAGCCCAGATCAGCCACTGCACCAAGCAGCTGGAGCAATGCCAAAGCGACTATCTGCGTTTGATGGAGCTTTCTGCGCAACTGGACACACTCAAAGCCACGCTGGAAGAAAAAACCGAACGCTGGCTCTATCTGAACGAGCTGGTAGAGCAAATCAACGCCCAAGCGAAATAAAGCAACCCCAGCCTGTCCCTCTGTGGCAAAAACACACCGCCAGCCCCAACCCCTCCGGCACTTATGCCTTGTGTGGGCTTTTGGCACGCCAGCCCATGTGATCGACCCTATCTACCCGGGGGCGGTGGATGAGATCATCAACTTAGGAGAGCATTGGTCCGCCCAAAATTTGCGGCGGCAAAAGCAAACGATCATTCAGCTTAGCGACGATATTCACGATATGTACGAAGCGGCCAAAACAGATCTGGCCGCCATGGGCGAGGCGGCCGCCAGCGCCTATCGCCAGGGAGACGCCGCTCTGGATAAAGGAAAGCTCAAACAAAGAATCAGCCAAATGCTCTCTGAGCTGTTTGCCCCCTCCAACGCTTCTCCCCGCCACCTGTTTGCCTCTGCGGTAACACCCCGGGGCTTAATCAGCTTCGCTGATGCTTTGAGCAGGCCATATCCCCGCCGCTATATCCTCAACGGCCCGCCCGGCTGCGGCAAGGAGCAATTGTTGCAGGCGGTGGCCGATGCGGCGCTGGAACGGGGCGTAGCGGCAGAAATTTACCATAACGCCCTCTCGCCCCAGCATATAGAGGTGATTCTCTTACCCGAGCTGGGGGTGGCCATCGCGGACTTATTCCATTGTCCCAGAGAAAGCCGCCCCGGCGATATCAATATTGATTTAATAGAGCTGCTGCGGGAAGACGCCCAGCCCACCGATGAGGAGGCCTTAAAGCACCGCCTGCAGGAATTGGCCGACAAAGCTTCAATCAAAATCAACGAAGCAAAATCCCTCCACGACCGGCTGGAAAGCTGCTACAGCCAAGCCATGGATTACGAAGCGGTGGATCTTACCGGCAAACGCTTATTCAATCGGATTCTGACCATCGCCGCCGAAAGGGAAAGCTGACCAAACCGGCGACAGCGCCGGTTTGGCCAAAGCTTAGCTACCACAACAAAACCCTCGCCCAACCGATGCAAAAAAATCGGCTGGGCGAGGGTTTTATGCTAAGTTCAATTTAGATTTACGATTCAATTTGCGCATTGCGGCAACCGTGGCCAGCTTTCCCTGACAAACGGCGGTGCAGTTCATGGCTTTTGAGCAGCTGGGTCGGAAAATTTTTCTGCGCTTTCCGGATGATAATTTGGGCAAACCGCCAAGCAAAGGCCGCATTTCAGACATTTTGCAGCCAGATACTGATCTCATCTTTTTCCTGCACAAAAGGCGCAAGCTGCTCCGTCCACAGCTCTGCTTTGCATCCTTCTATTCTACTTTTGTACCACAAGTATTGCAAAATTTTGCACCGGGAGACAATTCTACACCACAACCGGCACAAAATGACGAGGAAACCACGCCTGCGCCTTGCGATGCTGCCGGGGTGGGCGCAGGTGCGCCGCAGCT
>CAYOVS010000050.1:0-6192 GCA_964407445.1 uncultured Peptococcaceae bacterium | reverse complement strand
CATCAGCAATGACCCCGCCACAAGCGGCGCAAACCACGCCTGCGCCTTGCGATGCTGCCGGGGTGGGCGCAGGTGCGCCGCAGCTATTGCAGAATTTTGCCCCATCAGCAATGACCCCGCCACAAGCGGCGCAAACCACGCCTGCGCCTTGCGATGCCGCCGGTGCAGGCACGCCAAAATTGCCGTCTTCTTGTCTCTGACCGGGGTTCATCACCTGCTTGGCAACCGCATACGCACCCACGCCCAAAGCGGCTCCCGTAAGCGTTTTGCCGATCGTGCTGCCCAAACCGCCGGAGCGGGTATTGGTATTGACGCCTGTAACTTCCCGAATGGTGTTTTTGAGAAATCGTTCAATAGACATAGACGCGCTCCTCCGTTTCGCTTATTCCTCTGTTGCAAAGTTATCAAAGTATCCCTGAATCAGCACAACCGGCGTGCCTTTGTCGCCACTGCCGCTAATTAAATCGCATAAGGAACCGATCAAATCGGTCAACCGCCGGGGCGTCGTCCCCTGGGTGGCCATTTGCCCCACCAAATTATCCTGCTTGCTGCGAATGGCGCCCTTGATTGCTTCCGTCAGCGTCTCTCCCTGCAAACCGGCAAAATCGTTATCCGCCAGATATTTCAGCTTCAGCTCGTTTGGCTGCCCCATCAGTCCGGCGCTGTGTCCGGGAGAAACCACCGGATCAGCCAGCTCCCAAATTTTGCCCACCGGGTCCTTAAACGCACCGTCGCCGTAGACCATCGTTTCGATCATCACGCCGCAGCGCCGGTAAACAGCAGCCTGCAATCTGGCGACAAAATCATCGCAATCCCGGGGAAACAGCTTGATCGTATGTTCATCCGCCTTATTGGAGCCAAGCAGCCCATATTCCGCATTATAACCACTGCCGTCCACTGGCCCGTTCATAATCTGATCCAGGCCGCACACATAAGTCGCACCGGCCTGCTGCAGCAGCCGCTTGGTGCGGTGCCGACTATGGATATCCGCAGCTAGCACATAAGGGGTATACTCCAGGATACGCCGGGGATCGTTGGCTAGGATAATTTGACAGGAAGCGCCCTCTTCTTCGATCAACTGCCGGTAATAGGCCAGATAATCCACACCGGTAAACTGGTGCTTGGTTTCGCCAAACAATTGCCGGTAACGCGCTTCCGTCAACAAATCCCGATAGGGATCCACCCCGGCTGCATCCAACTGATCCTCGCTGATCAAATGGTTGCCCACCTCATCCGCCGGATAGCTCAACTGCAAATAGATTTTTTTCACACCGCGGGCAATGCCCCGCAATACAATCGCAAACCGATTGCGGCTGAGGATCGGAAACACCAAGCCCAGCTCGCCACCGGGAAATTTGCTGCGAATATCCGCAGCCACCGCATCTACGCTGGCATAATTTCCCTGGGCTCTTGCCACTACCGCCTCGGTAACAGCCAAGACATCCCGGGGCTGCACCACCAGGCCTTCTTGCTCTACCGCTTTTGCCAAGGCTGCTGCGGCAATTTCCGCCACATCATCCCCCTGGCGAATCACCGGAACTCTCAATCCTCTGGCACAGGTGCCAGTCACTCTACTCATAACATATCCTCCCACTTGTTCCTGGTCTTATAAATCCTGAAAATATTTGATTGCTGCCGCCAAATGCGGATTCACTGCCGGATCCATCGAAAAATACTCCTGCGCCGTGATCCCAGTAGGATCTTCCACCGCGATATCAGGGGTTAAACCAACGCCATGCAGAGAAAAACCGGAAGGCGTCAGATACATGCTTCTGGTATATCGCAACCCACAGCCGGAAGCCAAAGGCTCCAGCGCCTGGGTAATGCCTTTGCCAAAGCTTACGGAACCGATCAGCACCGTATGCCCATAATCCGCCATAGCTCCGGCCAAAACCTCGGAGGCACTGGCCGTATAGGCGTTTTGCAGGATCATCACCGGCAAATTGGCCAAAGCGCCGGAAGATGACAAATATTCCTGATCCTCCGTGCCCATCTTCTCCGTGACAATCACCTGATCTTTGGGGATAAAATAGCTGGCAATACGCAGAGCAGCATAAAAATTGCCCCCGGTATTGCTGCGCAAATCCAGTACCAGACCTTTAACCCCATTTTCTTCCGCCAAACGGTTGTATTCTTCCATAAATTCATCGGCAGTATTTTCGGCAAAAGTGCTGATCTGCAAATATAGCAAGCCCGGCGCCAGCTGGGACAGATTGTCACCGTATACGGAGGTTTCACTGACAGTATCCCGCACCATCGTCAAATCCAAAGTTTGACTGCCATCGCGCAGCAAAGTCAGAGTCACCTCCGTGCCAATATCGCCGCGAATCTTCAGTGCAGCCATGTTGACATCAGTAAGATCGTCCAGCTTTTCGCCGTTCACCGCCAGAATAATATCCCCGGGTAAAACGCCTGCCCCTTCTGCGGGGCCACCCTCCTGCACGCTGGAGACCAGCACCTGTTGCTCGTCGTTCAGCAGCATCGTAATGTCCACGCCGCCAAAGGTGCCTTTGTAATCATCCATCAGCAACCGATATTCTTCCTCTGTGAAATAGGCAAAATAATGGTCGTCCAACGTTTCCCGCACCTGAGCGGCAGCAGACACAATCGCCTGATCGGCTGCTTCATAATCATAAACCGGCGCTTTCTCTTGGGAAGCACAGCCAAACAACAGCAAGCATAACAATGCCGCTGCCCAGCAAAGCACATATTTGGACTGCGCGAAACAATCGTGTTTTTGCTCTCTTGTTTTTATCATAGTCTCCTTAGGATATCCTTTTTTATTTCAGATAATTCCAGGGGCTGGTATGATTTCCGTTGACCCGCACCTCAAAATGCAGATGATTGCCGGTGCTTTGCCCGGTGGAACCCACATACCCGATCACATCCCCCGCTACCACATATTGGCCGGTAGAAAATTTACCGTAACCGGACATATGCCCATACAAGGTGGTAATGCTGTTGCCATGATCGATCATCACCGTTTGACCATAGCCGGATACCCATCCTACATACAAAATTTTCCCGTCTGCCGCCGCATAAATCTGCGTACCATTAGGTGCGCCGATATCAATCCCCGCATGGAATCGGTTGGTTTTTAAGATCGGGTGATAGCGATTGCCATACTCGGAGGTCACATGATCCAATCCATAGCCGGCAGGCAGCGGCCAGATAAAGGAACCGCCAAAGGACAGGGTGCTATCGGAGGAAGCCAGCAAATTACGAATCTGCTTTGCCACCTTTTCCGAAGCATCGTCCAACTCGTCATAGGCAGCCTTTAATTGCTCCTTCGTCATATTGGCTTCGTCCAGAGCGGCATATTTTTGATCCTGCAAAGATTGCAGCTGAGCAGCCTGGGTCTGCTGCTCCGCTTTCAGCTCATCCAAATCCGCTTTGCGCTCTACCAATAACTCCTTATTGCGCTGGATCAGCTCCTTTTCCGCCTGAATATCGGCCAAAAGCTGCTGATCCTGCTCCATCAACCGCTCTACCATATCATAGAGCACTACAAAATCGTTAAAGCTGGCCGCCTCAAAAAAGACGTCCAGAATCGAAATATCGCCGTACATATAAATATCCACCAAACGGCTTTCCAGGGTAGCCTGCCGCTCGGCCAAACGCAGCTCCGCATCGGCAATGGCAACGTTGGCTGCATCAATTTGATTATTCGTTTCAGCGATGCTGTTGTTTAAGGCACTGATTTGTTTTTGCACCGTAATCAGCTTGGCGTCCAGCTGGGAAATCTCCTCCTTGTAATCGCCAATCAAGGAGTTTTGCGCCTTGATATCGGATTTTAGAGAATCCATCTGCTGCTCCAGCTCTTTTTGTTGCTGCCGGTAGTTTTCCAGAGGGCTGGAAGCAGCGGAAGAAATACCGCCGGGATAAAGCAGCATCCCACAACAAAGCAAAACTGCAACCGTACCGATTATGTATATTGCTCTTTTTTTCATAGTACCTCCCGGCGTTTTCATTTTAGACATCCATAAATCTGGTCAAAGGCAACAAACTGCCGCATATCCCCAGCAACAGGCCGGAGGTAAGGGTAAAGACTGCTGTGCTTTGCCAAATTTGGCTAAGATCCAACACCAAAACAAAGGAAATGGTATTGGCCAGATATTCCCCTGCGTTCACATAGGCAAAAAGCACCAAAGCCAAGGCGAGGATGCTGCCAAACAGCCCCAAAAACAAGCCTTCCAACAAAAATGGCAAACGAATAAACGCATTGGTTGCACCTACCCATTTCATCACCATCACTTCTTTTTTACGGGCCACCACGGTCAGACGAATGGTCATGGCAATCAGCACCACCGCAGCCAGAGCCAGCAAGGCCATAACGGCGATACCCACCCGGCGCATGGTATCCGTCAGCGCAAACAGCTTTTCCACAGTGCCTTCCCCATAGCGCACCACATCCACGGCAGCGATATTGGATACTTTTTCGGCGATTACCGTTACATCATCATTGGTTTCCGCAGTGATAGAAAACTGGTTTGGCAAAGGATTTGCCCCACCCAGTGTTTCCACCAAATCGATACCGCCAAAGCGTTCCTCTAAATCCTTGATCCCATCATCTCTGCTGATAAACTGGCAATCTGCCACCCCGGGGATGGCCATAATCTCTTCTTTGACGCTTTCATACTGATCTTCGGTGATATCATCCTTTAAGTAAACCAGCACCCGCACATCTTCTTCCATTTGCTTGGCATTGGCATCAATATTGATGATCAGCAGCCAAAAGGCAGTGCAAAGAAACAAAGAAATGGTAATGGTCAAAATGGCGGCCACGGTCATCAAGCCATTATGGAACATAGATTTAAAGGCTTGGGGAGCAATATAGCGAAAGCTTCTCATTTTCATAGCTGCCACCCCCCTACCGAGTCACTGATCAGCCGGCCTGCGGATAAGGTCAGCACCCGCTTATTGTAGGCGTCAACGATACTTTTATCATGGGTGGCCATAATCAAGGTAGTGCCTTGTTCATTGATTTCGTTGAAAAGCTCCATCAGCTCCATGGAGGTGCGGGGATCCAAATCGCCGGTGGGCTCGTCCGCAAATAAAATGATCGGATTGTTGATAATTGCCCGGGCAATAGCTACCCGCTGCTGCTCACCGCCGGATAAATGCATTACGTTTTCCCCTTCCCGGCCAGACAAACCAACCCGCTCTAAAACTCTGGGCACCCTCTTTTTGATTTCTTCCCAAGGGCGCTCTACCGCCTTTAAGGCAAAAGCCACATTATCAAAAACCGTATTGCGCTCCATCAGCCGGAAATCCTGAAATACCACCCCGGTATTGCGGCGCAACCGCACAATATCTTTTTTGGAAAGACGCATAATACTGCGCTCGGAAATCAAAATTTGCCCGGAAGAAGGCAATTCCTCCCGGAACAATAACCGGATCAAAGTGCTTTTTCCGGCACCACTTTCGCCTGTTAAAAAAACAAATTCGCCATAATCAACCTCTAAATTGATATCTGACAGCGCAATAATGCCGTTTTTGTACTTTTTTCCAAGGCTCAAGGTTTGAATTAGCATTACCTGTCCCCTTTTTTATTAATTTTGGTCATCATAGATATTCAATGAAGTGATAATTTTTGTCAAATGCAACGACATAAAATCTACTAACCATTAAAATTTCGACCCGGAAGATAGTTTTCCTCTATTCTCTTTGGGTTTTAGTCAATTATTTTGCCTAATAACCCCAGCTACAACCAGTTCACGCCAATTTCAGACAAAAAACGTTTCCTCTTGTAGCAAAATGCTGCATTTGACAGCCGCCATTCAAAGTGATATGATAAAAAAGAGTTATTTTGAACCGGAGGGGAATATTTATGCTCACAATAGAAGAAAATTGCGCTTGCCGGGGCAAAAATCTGGATCGGTTTTTGCAGGTAGCGATCTTAAACGAATTATATCAGGAAAATCTGCACGGTTTCGTCTTGATCCAAAGAATCGCCCAATCTCCCATGTTTCATGGAGATGCGCCGGACCCTACCGGTCTCTACCGCTACTTAAAAAAAATGGAGGCAAACGATTTGCTATGCTCCGATTTAGAGCTATGGCAAGGCACCTCCTCCCGGCGCGTGTACCGAATCACCGAGCACGGCCGGGTCTGTTTTGGCCAATGGCAGCAATCCCTTCTCGGCTATAGGGAGGATTTAACCGCATTAATTGCGTTGGTAAGCCAAACGCT
>CAYOVS010000049.1:0-9860 GCA_964407445.1 uncultured Peptococcaceae bacterium | reverse complement strand
GCCGTGTTTACAGCGGCGTCTTTCCACGCTGCCTCCCCTGTGACTAACGCTAAATGAGCTGTGCGTATTTTAGAGTGGCGTTTGAGATACCGCCACCCCTATCCTTTGTGATAAGGATGGGCCTTTGTAAAAGGACAAAATAATGCAAGACGCGGGATCAAAAAGATGGTATACTTTGTTTATAATATATTATAGAAGAAGGATGTGTTCAATTTGCGCAAACAAATTTTTAATCTGGGAGAAAAGGCTGCCGCCTATTATTCTGACGCCACCGTACACAATGGCGTGGCCTATATTTCCGGGCAAATGAGTCTGGATCTGGCCACCGATCAGCCGGTGCATGGCGATATCGGTCAGCAAACCAGGCTGGCGCTGACCAATCTGATGAATGTGGTCAAGGGGCTGGGCGCTGCCGCCGAGGATGTGCTGTTTGTCAATATCTATCTTGTAGAGGAGGCCGATTTTGACGGCTTTAACCGGGTGTATAACGAGTTTTTCTCCGTAAATCCTCCCGCCCGGGTGACGGTTACGGTCAAGGATCTGTACGGCGGCTTAAAGATCGAAATGACCGCTATTGTCGCAGTAGCCTAAGGGTGCCGCCGCTTTACGAAAAAAGAAATAAAATAAATTGAAAAATTTTTCCCGGGGAGCGCAAGATTTCCCCGGGAATTCTTGTATATCTGATGAAAGGCGATTCGGGCGGGTATACGCGTATACCGCTTAGAAGAAGCTTTTCGACAAAGCCCCTGCTCAACGGATTGTCCAACCGGCAGGTGGGGGTGGCCGGGTGCGGAAACGCCGTTTTGGCCAATATTTCGAAAGAAACGGCGGCGGGACGTCCGAAAACCGGCCTCGTCGCAAGGAGAGAGAAAGGCGAACGCCCAAGGGCACGCCGAGGAGCTCGCACAAGAGTGGGAAGCAAAGCCGGAAGGCTAGCCGGGGGAGCAGACCCACAGCCACGCTGCAAAGCAAAAAAATTTACTAGGAGGAATAGTATTCATGAAGAAATTTGTCGTAGTGCTTTTGGCACTGGCATTGGTCTTCGGTCTGGCCACCACCGCGATGGCCGCTGATACTCAGGTCTCTTTTCCTGACGTAGCAGATCAGAACGAAGCCGCCCAGTCCTCTATCTACCGTCTCGCCACCTTGGGCGTGTTGGAAGGTTATGCTGAAGATGGTACCTTCCGTCCCGCCGGCAACATCACCCGTGCCGAGTTTGCCAAGATTTGCGATTATTTGGCAGACAAAGTAGGTGCCGTTCCCACCTTTGCATCCATGAACTCTGCGTTCACCGATGTTAAGATCGGTTCTTGGTACAACGGTTATGTTATCGCCGCTTATGAGTATAGCCTGGTTAACGGTTATACCGACGGCACCTTCGGTCCCCAGAGAAACATCACCATGGCCGAAGCAGTCACCATGTTGCTCCGCGTCGTTGGTTACACCAACGAATTGGCCGGCGCTTGGCCCTATGACTATATCGCCGCCGCCAAGGATCTGGACGTTCTGGATGACGTTGATTTCGTCAGCAACCGGATCGCCACCCGTGCCGAAGTCGCCATCATGGCCAACGCCATCCTGGAACTGACCAAGGTTCAGTATGATCCCGACAGCATCACCGTGATCAGCAATAAAGACTCCGTAAAGAATCAGCATAAGAGCAACAAATACTTAGGTTACGAAGCTATTTACACCACCGTCTCCAACGCCAAAGATTTCGTAGCCCTGGGCTATGATGTTCTGTTCGGCAGCTTCGATGCTTATGCCGTAGAAGGCTTCTTCTTTGATGATGAAGAACTCTACCGCGAAGGCGCCGCTTGGGGTTATGATGACTTCGATAAGGGCGAATTGGTAATGAATTATGCCACTTATGATAGCACCCCCGACATGAACGATTGCGAGATCGTCGATGTAGCTTCCAAGTACTACATCTGCGGCGGCGGCCTCACCGATTTGGGCGGCCAGTTTGCACAGATTACCTACACTTATAACAAAGACAAAAAAGTTGTTGATGAAGTTCTGTTCGTTGACCTGACCGGTTCCGTAGTGAAGAGCTATGAACTGAAGACCGACGGCACCTCCAACATCAAAGCTGACGGCACCAAGTACAGCGAATCTGATGATTATGCTTACATGACCCGCAGCGAAGTTAACATCAACAGCGATTCTTACGGTCTCGTTTACTTAGACGAAGACGGTGAATGGATCGGCGCCAAAGATTATCATAACATTGCGTTCACCGACGCTCGTTATGGCATCGTCACCGATGTGAACGATAACTGGATCGAATTCAACGATACCAAACATGCTATCGCCAATATCGCTTTGAACGACAAATACAGCAAATATTTGGATGACGGCTTTGTATTCATCAAAGACGGCGAACTGATCGAAGCCAAAGACGTTAAAGTCGGCGACGTGATCTACAGAGGCATGCTCGCTGACGGCGATGTAACCTACTTCTTGGTTTACAGCCCCAAAGAAAGCAGCGTTGACAAATATCGTCAGGATCATTACATCACCATCACCGATGACAGAGAATATGACGCCCACTTCGGTTATTACGGCGAAAACGACTTCGACGGCGACCTGACTTGGTTGAACGATGTCAATTCTTTGGACAACGAAGCCTTTGATGCTTGCTTCTACGCAATTGCTTACGCTTATGACGGTCTGGCTTATGTGATCGGCGATTACGAAGACGACGCTCTTGGCGTGATCGTAGACGCTTATGGCCGCGGCATTAACGACAGTCTCTATGACTCCGTTACCGGCGCTGCTGTTTACAAGACTATTGTTCTGTTTGGCGAAGATGGCGAAGAACATGAATATGTCTTTGCTGACACCGACAAATATGCTTTGGCCGACATGGTTGACGACTTTGATTCTGTTGATCGTCCCAGAGACCTGCTGGGTTGCTTAGTGACCTTGGTTCTGGACAAAGATGGCAAAATCATCGATGCCGATCTGGAAGCTCCCTTTGATCCTCAAGCTCCCTCCGGTCAAGTTCAGGTCAGCGGCAACTACCTGCGTTATTTCGATAATCGCATCTGGTCCGCCAAGCAGTATCTGGAAGATGATGCTGTGATCTTCAGAGTATCCGCCAAATTTAATGGCAACTTCACCTTTGATAAGGTTGAACTGGTCAAAGCCAGCAAGCTCCTGAAGGCTGATTTCAGCACCTGGCAGTATACTCCTTATGATACTTCCGACAGCGCTTCCACCATCAATGGTCTGTACCTGGTTGGCCTGCGCAACACCTACGTTACCGTAGATGTAGCCACCGATGAGTATCAGAACAAAGATTATGACAAGGCTCTGGAAACCGTGAACAACGGCACCTTGAACATCGATGACTGGGTAGAAGGCAATATTGTTGATTACCCCATTCTGTTCGGTTATTATGCCAATGGCAGCGATGATGTTATAACTGGCTTCCCCATCGCAGGCGAAAACGGTCTGTATCCTTGGCTGCAAGCCGGCGATTATCTCCACGGCACTGACGGTCTGAGAGTGGGCACCAGCTCCATCGACAAAGCTACCGTCCGCAGCAACAGCAAGGGTGACATCGTATTCACCTATGATTACAGCTCCGCTGTTGGCTTCACTGATCGTACCTTCACCGTCACCGCTGATACCAAGTTCTACAACCTGGCTGATGACAAAGAACTCACCTTCGAAGACATCGCCAACAGCATGACCGTGAAGCTGGATGAATCTGCTTGGTTCGTCTATGTTTACGAACAAGCTTCCAACGATGCCTCTACCTGCGATCTGGCCTATGTGGTCAAAGTCGATGCTCCTGCCGCTTATGTGGTCGGCGCTGATGACGAAGACAGAGACGGTATCTACACTTGGAACACCTTGGCAACCAAGTTCGCCGACCTCTACGAGATGGATCTCACCTTCTCCGGCAAAGGCAGAATCGTTATTGATGATGTCTGGGAAGAATCCGACAACAATTATGCAGTTGACATGCTGGTTCTGGACGATGAAGTTATCGTCAACGTTCCTGCAAAAACTGCGCTGGATCTCACCGGTTGGAGAATCGAATGCTCTGATGAAGGCAGCTTGACCTTTGTTTTGGGCGAGGGCGCTTCTGTTACGTTGGATCCTGCCAACAGTGTTTTGAATCACGCTGGCGACACTGTGAACCATAACTTCACTTTGGTTGCTCCCCATAACTGGGTAATCGGTGGCGAAGACTGGGCCATTTGGAACTAACCCCTAGTAAATTGAAGCAACACCAAGCCGCGTAAGCGGCAAACGGCAGACCTCCTCTTTTTGAGGGGGTCTGCTTTTTTGGTTTGGTTTCGCGTTTGCCATTTGCAATCATGGCGCAGCGCGGCTCCAATGGGGACAGTGGTGGGGAAATCGTTTTTCTCTTGAGAATGGCAACTGTATGTGGTATAATTGCAGTTATAGAAGAATCTCAATCGTAAAGGGAGCTTTGTTATGAGCAGTGATTTTACCATAGCCGTGCACGCGCTGGTGTTTCTCAATCACAAGGGGCGCAATGTTTGCAGCGAAGAGCTGGCGCAAAATATCTGTACCAATCCGGCTCGGGTGCGCAAGGTGCTGGCCAAGCTAAAGCAGGCGGGGCTGGTAGAAACCAAGGAAGGCTTGGGCGGCGGCTACTGCTTTCAGCTTTTGCCCGGACAGGTAACGCTGGAGCAGGTTTTAGCGGCTCTGGGCGAGGAGGTGGTTTCCGCCAGCTGGCATTCTGGCAGCGCGGAGCAGGCTTGCCTGATTGCTTCGGGCATGGCCGGGATCATGGATCAGCTTTACGGCGGCATGGATCAGGCGGCGCGCCAGTATTTAATGCAGATCACCATTGCCGATGTGGATCATAAAATTTTTGGCGCGGGGGCAACCCAGCAAAAGGAATAGAGAATAGCAGTGGGAGATACTGCAAAACACATGGCAAAAGATGGATAAACGGAGCTGCTTGCAAAAAAGCCGCTCCGTTTTTTTGTTTGTGCGTATAGTGCTAAAAGGCATGTTTGCAGTTTTTGCAAGCAGCAAATATTTGCCACCATGGCCTTTTGCTTCAGCCGTTAATAAAAATAATTGGAACAAGTAGCCGGCGCAGAGAATCTATACTTTGTTTCCGGATACCCTGTTCATTGCAAAAGCACTGTTTTGCGGCTGCTGCATTGACCGGGGTTGCTTGTGTGGCCATTGGTTTGCGGTTGCAGGCTGCTTTCGTTTGGCTTTGGCTGTTGTCCGGTTACTGGCTGGCGGGTTATTGGTTGCCGGTTTGCGGGCTTGCGGTGTTGATGCCCGCATAGCCCTCCGGGGTATCGCCGACGATGATCCCTTCCGCCAGCAAAACGCTGGTGGAAACGGTGATCTTTTCCCGGTCAAAGGGAGCTGTTACCAGTAAATCCACAGTGATGTGCAGGGTAAGGCTATGCTTGGTTTGGTTGATGCCAGCGGAGGTAAATTGATCGCTTAGGCTAACGCTGGGGGCTGCTGCCGCCACAAAGCCCACATCTATGTTGGGCCCGGTGGCTGCCAGCAGGCTGCTGCCGGAGGCTGCTCCCAAAGGAATGGCTACGCTTTGCCGTCCCAGCTGGTTTAGGGCCTGATCGATACGGAGGGTCAAATCCGCGTTGAGCTGATTGATGCGCAAGGAATTGGGGATGAGCAGGGAAATACGCCCGTTTTGATCTCGTTCCACTTGGATCATTTGCTGATAGTCGCTAAAATCTGGGTTTTCCGTCAGCTCTTGCTGGATCGCTTGGTTGATGGCAGTCAGCGCCAGCGAGTGACATTTTTGTGCTGCTGCTGCGCCGATGATCGGTGCAAATTGCTTTTCTGCCAACAACAGCAGCAAGATCAGTACGATCACCAGCAGCGCCAAGCGCAATCTGCGGCGCCCTTTGGCCGGTCTGCCCCACATTCGCCTGTACATGAACGCTTTCCCCCTTTCTGCCGTATTTTGTGCAGCAAAACCGCCTTTGCCAGCTGCAAGGTTCTGTTTTTATCGGTGTTATCGTCCAGTATATGCAATTTGTGCGGGGATGTGCGCCAAGGGGGAATGCAGGGAATTTATTTGCCAAGTCTTTGCAAATATGTTATAATGTAGGTTGTTTTGTGACATAACATTAGCAAACCTTTGCCAATGTGTCAGATGCAGTAGCGTTGCCCGAAAACTACCGGTTGCCGATGATTTGCGGGTGGATTTCGCTGAAATAAAGATTCTGTTGCGGAGGGAAAACAGCATGGTGAATAACACGGGGCGTAACGGCGCCAATCATAACTCCGGAGATCGTCCTCCGGTGCGTAAAAAAAGAAGAAAAAAACGTAAGGTCAGAGTATTTTCCAGCATATTATTGGGTCTGGTGCTGGTGGGGATGATCGGCGTGATGATCGTGGCCGGTTGGGTGATCGGTCTTTCGGCAGAGCTGCCGGATATTACGGCGGAGGATCTGATCTCGGCCCAGACCAGTTTTATCTACGACAGTCAGGGAGAACAGCTCACTGCCCTGCATGGTGCGGAAAACCGGATCTCGGTGGAGCTTGCGCAGATGCCGGATTATTTGGTTGATGCGGTTTTGGCCACCGAGGATGAGCGCTTTTATCAGCATCATGGCGTGGATTATCGCAGCGTGATGCGGGCGGTGGTGGTGGATTTGCGGGATACCATCAAAAACGGTTCCTTAACCTTTACCCAAGGCGCGTCTACCATTACCATGCAGCTGGTGCGTAACGTGATCGACGAAACCGAAAAGACCATGACCCGCAAGATCAAGGAAGCCTTGCTGGCGTTGCAATTTGAAAAAAGCTACGAAAAAGAGGATATTCTCTATTATTATCTGAACGAAATTTATATCGGGCCCAATACCTACGGGATGCAGGCGGCGGCGCAGTATTATTTCGGCAAGGATGTTTCGGAGATCAGCCTTTCCGAAGCCTGCCTGCTGGCTGGGCTGCTGCGGAACCCGGGGTATTACTCTCCCTACAGCAATCCCGAAGGCGCGCTGACCCTGCGCAACACGGTGCTGAACAACCTGATCGATTACGATAAGGACAAATATGGCGTGAGTGCCGAGGCTGCCAAATCCGATGAGCTGATCGTGGTGGAGGCTGCCGCCAGCTCTGCGGATTACGATTACCCCTGGTTTATTGACCATGTGATCAGCGAAAGCTCGGATATTTTAACGGAGCTGGGCTTTTCCTCCGGCAGCGTCTATTCCGGCGGTCTGCATATTTATACCACGCTGGATCGGAATGTACAGGAGGCGATGGAAAGCGCTTATGCCAATGACGATAATTTCCCCTCCAGCAATACCGGGGATATTGTGGAAAGCGGCATGGTGATCATCGATCCGCAAACCGGCGCGGTGCGGGGCATTATGGGCGGCAGGGTATATGAAACCAAGCGGGGCTTCAACCGGGGCACCGATTTGCGCCGCAGCTCTGGGTCTACCATCAAGCCGCTGGTGGCCTATGGCCCGGCGGTAGAGCTGGGCTATGGCGCTGGCTATGCCATCAATGATTCGCCGATTCAGGGCAGCTACTCGCCAAACAATTCCGATAGAGCCTTCCAGGGGCGCATCTCCATGCGCAAGGCGATCATGGGCTCCCGCAATGTTTGCGCAGTGCGGATGCTGGCCACCATCGGCGCGGATGTGGGCTGGAGCTTTGGCGTCAAGCTGGGCTTGCCGCTGGTTCCCGAGGACGCCAACCTTTCACTGACCTTGGGCGGACTCACCTATGGTGTTGCGCCTATTGAGATGGCGGGCGCCTTTGCCGCCTTTGCCAACGAGGGCAACTTTATTTCTCCCTATTCTGTTACCCGCATCGAGGATTCCCGGGGCAAGATCATCTATGCCAGTCAGCCCACGGAAACCCAGGTGTTTTCGCCCCAGACGGCCTATATCGTTACCGATATGCTCACATCTGCGGTATCCGGCGGTACCGGTACCGGAGCCAAGCTTTCCAAATGGCAAACCGCCGGTAAAACCGGTACCAACGAGCTGCCCAGCAGTGCCGATCCGGATTATCGGGGCTTGTCCGGTACCAAGGACGCTTGGTTTGTGGGCTACACCCCCGCCCTGGTGGGCGCGGTTTGGATGGGGTATGATAACAAGTGGGACGAAAACCACAATCTGCAATATCTCAAAAATGTCTACGGCGGTTCCTACCCGGCTCGCTTGTGGAAATCGGTGATGACCGAGGCGCTGGCCAATTATGAGGTGACCACCTTCACCAAGCCGGATGGCATCGTGGGCGTGACCATCGATACCAAATCCGGGATGACCCCCAGCGAATTGACCCCCAGCGACTATATCGGCAGTGAAATTTATGATACCAGCCATATGCCGGATGGCCCCAGCGACATTTGGGAGCGGGTGGAGATTTGCGAGGACAGCGGCAGGCTGGCCACGGATTTTTGTCCCAATCGGACCAGCGCGGTGCGGATTAAATGGGACGAGGAGGATCCGCCCAGTGAAAAAGCAGCCGACTATGGCCTGTATGCGTCTGGCTCCTTCTGCACGCTGCATACCAGTTATCAAAGCGGGCTGATGTCGGTTTCTATCTGCACCGATCCCCGTCATAATGGGGAAAAGGTGCTGGCTACCACCGGCTGTCCGTCCAAATATGTGGTTACCCGCCAATATGCGCCGGGTAGCACGCCTACCACCTATTGCACCCTAGAGGATCATCAGGGATCTCCCTTGACGCCCTCTACCGGCAATGGTAACTATGCCGGCACTGACCCCAAGGATGAGTCAGCGGAAGAGGTAAGCAGCTTGAGTAAGCCTACGGATGTGAGCGCTTCTGTCAGCGGCGGTATTTGTACGATCACCTGGTCTTCGGATAACAATAGCGCTACTACCAAGTTTATTGTGGAAAGAGTGGCCGATGACGATAGCTCTACCCAGGTGCGCTTTGTGGTATATGGCAATAGCTGCAGCGACAGCACTATCGAATCTGGCCATAAGTACGCATACCGGGTATACGCTTACAACGAGGAATATTCGATCACCAGGAAGTGGTCCAGCACCGTCACGGTCAATAATTGATAGCAGCGATAAGCAAAAAATGAAAATGATCCAGAAAAAGGAGCTGTTCCCCAGGGAACAGCTCCTTTTGTGCAGTGATTTGCAATTTGCGGTGAAAAGCAGGGCGGTGAGCCCGGCTGCTATTTCACCTTGTCGGCAATTTCTGTGGCCATACGGCTGATGATCTGGTCGATGGGCAGCGCTCCCAGATCTCCTTCGCCCCGTTTACGCAGGGCAGCGGCATGGGCTTCCTGCTCTTTGTCGCCCAGCACCAGCATATAGGGCACCTTTTCTCCCTGGGCGGCGCGGATCTTGTAGCCGATCTTTTCGTTGCGGTCGTCTACCTCTACCCGGATACCGGCTTTTTTCAGCTCTTCCGCCACTTGCTTGGCGTATTCGTTCTGCCGGTCGGTGATGGTGAGGATCTTGGCCTGCACCGGGGAGAGCCACAGGGGGAAAGCTCCGGCAAAGTGCTCGGTCAAAATGCCGATAAACCGCTCGATGCTGCCAAAGATTACCCGGTGGATCATCACCGGACGGTGGGGTTGGTTATCCGGGCCGATATAGGTGAGATCAAATTTTTCCGGCATTTGGAAATCCAGTTGGATGGTGCCGCATTGCCAGGTGCGGCCAATGCTGTCCTCCAGATGGAAGTCCAGCTTGGGGCCGTAGAAAGCGCCGTCCCCCGGGTTGATGGTGTAAGGCATGCCCATTTCGTTCATGGCCTCGGCCAAAGAAGCCTCGGCAATATCCCAGATGGCCTGATCGCCCATGGCCTTTTCCGGCTTGGTGGAAAGCTCCACATGATAGGTGAAGCCAAACAGCTTGTAGCACTTGTCGATCATG
>CAYOVS010000048.1:2649-9997 GCA_964407445.1 uncultured Peptococcaceae bacterium | reverse complement strand
AGCTGGGAGGTGCGCTGTAGTGAACGTATATTACAACTCTTTGCTTAGACTATATCTGGCAGGCAGAATCAACGAAAGCAAGCTGACCGATGCGGTGAATAGGGGTTGGATCAGCCTTGCAGAAAAAGCGGCGATCATGGCGCAATAACCGGGGGTGACTTATGGAGGATTTGGCGGTAAAGCTGGCGGAAACGGACGCCAGAAGCAGGAGCAACACCAAGCGCATCGATAAGCTGGAGGAACGGCAGGACGCCTTGCAGACCATCGCCGAATCCGTTGCGGTGATGGCCAACGAGCAGAAGAACATCACCAAGAAGGTGGACGATATCGACAAAAAGGTAGACGGTCTGGAACAGGTTCCGGCAAATCGTTGGAACAGCGTGGTAGAGAAAATCATTATGGTAATCGTGGCGGCTATTGTGGGCTATATCCTAGCTGGCAGCGGCTTATTTTAAAGGAGGGACAAGCGTATGGACTGGAAGCGTAAATTGAGCAGCAGGAAGCTGTGGGCGGCGCTGGCCGGGCTGGTATCCGGTCTGGCGGTGGTGTTTGGGCTGGATGGGGATGTGATCGCCACGGTAGCCGGGGCGGTGATCAGCGGTGCATCCTTGGTGGCCTATATCAACGGCGAAGCCAAGGTGGATGCGGCAGCGGTAGCACCGGCGCAAAAGAATGGCATTGGGGGCAGCGAATGAATACCATTGATAAAATCTTAGTGATTCTGGTCAGCTTCTTTTTGCTGTTTGTGGCGGCCGTCCTCTATGTATTTGTCAAAACCGGCGGCTGCGAACCCACTATGCTGGTGACGGCAACGGCAGGCGCGGTGATCACGGAGATCATCATCCTGTTTCGCATCAAAGCCGGGAAGAAAAGAACGAACTACAAGGACGGTGACAACAATGGCTAAGAAGAAGGGCAAAGGCGGCTGCGGCAAATAAGCAAAAGAACATAGGGGCGGCACAGGGTTGGGCTGAACGGTAGAGTAAGCCGTGGGGCGTTTAGGGTGGGCGTGCTGCCGTTTTATATACATAAAAGAAAAAAGCTGGACAGAAGCCAGCTGGTATACTACAATATATGGCAAGAAAGGCGGCAGGTTGTTCCCCGCAAAGGGGGTGACGCTATGGTTACATACGAAGGGCTGTTTGCCTTCTGTCTTGTGATTGTCGGCGTTATCGGTTTATGCTTAGCGCATAAAAAGAAATAACCGCCCTACCTAAGCAGAGCGGCTCCCATCCACAGTTTGAGCAACTATGGGAGCGACCGCCTGCTGGAACAGGCAGCCGCCTTTCTATAAAGAGTATATCCAGATTTGCCGCTCCTGTCAAGCAGAGAGCGGTTTTTTATTGGGGAAATGGAGGATATCACATGGCAGTTAAGAGCTACAGCGTTGCCAAGGATGGCAAAACGCAATTGACCAAGAATTTTACGGTGCGGGAATTTGCCTGCAAGGATGGGGAGGACAAGGTGGTCATTGACGATACCCTTGGCGCGGCGCTGCAAAAGATCAGGGACTATTTTGGTAAGACCGTCACCATCAACAGCGCCTACCGCACGGCGGTGCACAATGCCAAGGTGGGCGGCAGCCCCAAGAGCCAGCATCTATTGGGCAAGGCGGCAGATATTCGGGTAGCAGGCGTGACCCCGGCTATGGTGGCGCAATACGCAGAATATATCGGCATGGGCGGCATCGGCCTGTATGACAGCTTTACTCATGTGGATACCCGGGCAAGCAAGGCCAAATGGGATTATCGCAACGGCCAAAAGGCGGTGGCCACCTTTGGCGGGCAGGAGCAATTTCAGACCAAGCCCGCCTGTTACGAGCAAGTGCAGCAGCGTTTTGATTTGGATCAGCGAACGATGGCCTATTTGGCGGCCTACACCTACGGAGAAGCGCTGCTGCAAAAGCTGGCGGCGGGAAAATAGTATATTGGTTGATAAGATGCAAATAACATGGAAATTGGGTGTTAATAAGATGAGGAGGTTAAATAAATGGGTACATATCAATTGGAAAACGGTGTTTCCCCTAAAGGCTTGAAGATAGGCGATTTGGTGGTAACGCAACAAGGCACTTATCGTGTCGGCGGGTTTAAGGAAGATGGCAGCTACGATGGCAAGGAGCATGAGCCAAATGTTTCGATGAGCAATTATACCGGGCAGTTTGGGCCTTTGCTGAACGATTCCAGTTTTTCCAGTGCAAATAAAAGCAGTCTTAGCAGCCTGTCCTCGGTGCATGCTGGCGACGAAAGTACAGTGCAGAATTATGGGGAGGGTAAGCTTTCTATTGATAGTAATGGACGGATTACCCGCACAATGGATAAAACCGGACAACAATTTTATGTGGATCCGGGAGACGCTAAATATCAAAGTATTTATGACGAGCTGATGAAAAATAATCATTGGGGTTCCGATTCCTCTGATGTAAGAATCTCCTCCGGGTATCAGCAAGCGGATACGGGGGATTGGCAGGATATGATCAAGGAATTTATGAGTTTGTACCAAAAGCAATATCAGCCTGTGGAAACCAGTCAATATCTGGGCAATGTGATGACCTATCAACAGGCATTGGAGCTGGCGGATCAGCTTCTGACGCCCAAATATGACGCCATGACCCAGCAGGCGGCTACGGCAGCTGCCCAAGGCCTGGAAAAAAGCGGTTTATATGACAGCTTGTACGGCAAGGCTTTGGCCCAGGCCCAGGAAAACGCGATGCGCAGTGCCAAGCAGGAGGCGGTGAATAGTCTGGGTATAGAATTGGTAGGTCAGGATCGGGATTGGGCCAGCAAGCTTTTGGGCTATGCGATTGATGAAAATCAGTTTGGATATAATTATGCACAGGAAGGATTATCTGCCGCAGCCAATCTGGCAATGAAAATGATCGACAGCGTGGTGCAGCAGACGGCCAACAGCAATGACTATTATATTAAAAGCCAAAGTCTGTTTTTAGATCGGCAAAAGCAGGCTTTGGAGGCGCAAGTGCGGGCCGGGGAGCTCTCCCAAATGGATCTGGAGAATAAATTGACGGAATTGAAAATTGCCGCGCAGGAGCTGCAAAATCAAGCGATGCGACAAGAATTAGCCGGAAGATAGGCTGTATGATTGTGATTGATAGTTTTTTGGGGGGGATAGCATACTGCCATCTCCCCCGGTCAGCTTGCATTGCCTGAAGTGATATGGTAAAATGAACAAAGCTTTCTTTTGTAACGGAATAGAGTTTATCTACCGGTGCGCTTACCCGGCAGCAGGAGGGGATCGGATGTTGGATCAACAAATTATTGGTTTGCTGGATCATACGTTATTAAAGCCTTGCTCCACCTGGGCGGAAATTGAGACTGTTTGCCAGGAAGCCATGGCGTATCACACCGCTTCCGTTTGCATTCCCCCCAGCTTTGTGTCCCGAGCCAAGGTGGCTTTTCCCCAATTGAATCTTTGCACGGTGGTGGGCTTTCCTTTGGGCTATACTACTACGGCCACCAAGGTGGCCGAAGCGGCGGAGGCGGTTGCCAACGGGGCCTCGGAAATTGATATGGTCATCAACCTTGGTTGGGTAAAAGAGGGGGAGTATGGGGCGATTACCGAGGAAATTGCCCGGGTGAAGCAGGCGATCGGCGGACATGTGCTAAAGGTGATTATTGAAACCTGCTATCTGAATCAGACAGAAAAAGAGCAGCTATGCGCTTGTGTCAGCCAAGGCGGCGGCGATTATCTGAAAACCTCTACCGGGTTTGGCTCTGGGGGAGCGCAGCTGGAGGATATTGCCCTGTTTCAGCGTTGTCTGCCGCCTGAGGTGAAGATCAAGGCCGCGGGGGGGATCAAAACCGCCCAAGAGCTGCGCCTTTTTGCCGAGGCCGGTTGCAGCCGGATCGGTTCCAGCAGCGGCGTGCGGCTTTTACAGCCCAAAACTGAAATTATGCTGAAATAGCGTAATTTGCCGGATTTATCTGTTATAATAGCTGTAACGATAACACAAAGGGATGACACGAGATGAAGCAATGGTTGATGCAGTTTATGACAGGTCGCAACGGGGTGGATGCGTATTGTCGCTTTTTGACCGTTACCGCTCTGATTGTTGTGATTTTGGCAATGTTTTTAAAGGGGACAGCCAATTCTTTGCTGACCTTGCTTGCTTATGGTTTGTTGATTTACAGTATTTTTCGGATGCTTTCCCGCAATATTGGCCGTCGCCAAACGGAAAACAGCGGGTATTTACAACTAAAAGCGCAATTGCAGGGCAAGGCGAAGAATAAAAAGGTGCGGGTGCAGCAAAGAAAAACCCATGTCTTTTTGGCCTGCCCTTCTTGCAAAGCCCAGTTGCGGGTTCCCCGGGGGAAGGGTAAAATTCAGATTACCTGCCCTCGCTGCGGCCAGAAGTTTGAGGGAAAATCCTGATGTTTGGTTATATTGTCGCCAATGGCAAGGCGTTGACGGCAGAGCAAATCAGCCGGTATCGCGGTTGTTATTGCGGCTTATGCCGTTCTTTGGCACAGCAGCACGGTTCTTTGAGCCGGTTGACTTTAAGCTACGACTTGGTTTTTATCGTGTTGTTGCTTAGCTCTTTGTATGAGCCGGAGGAGCAGCAGGGGGAAGGACGCTGTATTACCCATCCTTTCGACAGGCATAGCTATTGGCAAAATCGGTTTAGTGCCTATGGTGCAGATATGAATCTTGCACTTTCCTATTTTAAATGTCTGGATGATTGGCAGGATGAAAAAAAGCTGCCCGAGCTGGCTTCTGCCAAGCTGCTGCGTTCCAGTTATCAGCAGATTGCCCCTAAGTATCCAAGGCAGTGTCAAGCCATGGAGCACAATCTGGCTCAGTTGGCTGTTTTGGAAAAAGCCAACAGTGCTGCTGCGGATGTTGCGGCAGGATATTTTGGTGATTTGATGGGACAGCTTTTGGTTTATCGCCAGGATGAATGGCAGGAGATTCTGTATGCTTTGGGTCGTTCCCTGGGAATTTTTATTTATATGATGGACGCCTGTTTGGATTTGCCCCGGGATCAAAAAAAGGGGTTGTATAACCCTTTGTTGGCTTTAGGCGGCAACCGCGCGCCAGAGGCAGACCGGGATTTGCTGATGATGCTGATGGGCGATTGCGCCGCTCAGTTTGAAAAGCTACCTTTGGTGCAGGATATCGGCATTTTGCGCAATATTGTATATTCCGGCGTATGGCAAAGATATAATGCTGCCTTGTTAAAAAAAGACAAGGCAGAGAAAAATAAAGCGGAAAGAGAATAAAATGAGCAGTGACCCTTATCAGGTATTGGGAGTGTCTCCTGATGCCAGCGACGATGAAATCAAGTCGGCCTATCGCAAATTGGCTAAAAAATATCATCCTGATCTGCACCCCGGCGATGAACAAGCCGCCCGCAAAATGAAGGAGATCAATGCGGCTTATGAGCAGATCAAAAACCCGCAGCAGGCAAATCGGGGCGGCAACCCCTATGGTGGCGGTTCCGGTGGCTATGGCAATCCTTTTGGCAGTGGTTTTGGTGGATTCGGGGGATACGGCGGCAGTGCCGGTACCGGTACCGGTGGGCAAAGCCGATCCGGGGATTCGCCCCAAATGGCGGCCGCTGTTAACTATATCAATGCAGGGTATTATGGTGAGGCAATCTCTGCTTTGGGACAAGTGCCGGAGCGGGAACGGAACGCCCGTTGGTATTATTTATCGGCCTTGGCCAATGCAAATATGGGTTTAAAAATAACCGCTCTGGAGCATATTCGCAGAGCAGTGCAGATGGATCCGGATAATTTGGAGTATCGCCGGGTTTTTGATCGGCTGCAAAGCAGCGGACAAACCTATCAGCAAACAGGGCGCAGCTACGGGATGCCGGTGAGCTCCGCGGGGATTTGTTTGACCTGTTGCGCCATGCAGTATTGTTGCAGGATGTGTACCTGCGGCTTTTAGGCAGGTTGTTGCGAAATTGCGCGATACTGGTTTTGGGATCTGGGACAGTAATAAAATGACAAATTTTAAAGGCAGATTGCTTAAGCAATCTGCCTTTTTCTGTAGAGAAAAATCGTAGTTTAGACGATTTTGCTGATAATATCCAGCCCGGCTACCACGGTACCGATGCTGCTGCCGATATTGGCCATGATGACAATCAACAGAATACGCAGAAAGCGGTTGCGGAAAAAGCCTTTAAAGTGAAATATATCCTCCGGGATATTGTTCACGTCCTTCACGGTAGGCTTGCGGATGGCGGCTTCGGTGAGGCCGGCAAACCAGCCACAGGCCAGCAGCGGGTTAAGCGAGGAGATGGGTGCGACGGCCAAGGCGGTGAGGACGGTCAAGGGGTGCCCCAGGGACAGTGCCGTGCAAAGCGCGGCCAAGCCGCCGTTCCACAAAATCCAGGATTTGATTTGTCCCCAGCCGGTTTCCGGACTGAGAACAAAGCCGTAGAGAATCAAGCCAACGATCAACAGCGGAATTGCCCAGCCGATAATTTTGCCTGTAGGTTTTTTAGGTGGGATAGTGGTCAGCTCAGTGATATCATGCTCTCGGTAGATTTCTTGGGAGACTCCAGGCACATGGGCGCCGCCTAAAATGGCCACTACCTTGGGGCCGGGCGCTTGCTTGATTTTTTCGGCCAGATGCTGATCCCGCTCGCTGACCAAAATATCGCCTATGGTGGGGAATTGCTGATTCATTTCTTCCAGCACCGATTGGAGCATATCCTTTTGCAGCAGCTCTTGCAAATATTCGTCGGTGACGGTTTCTTCGCTGTCGTCCTCGTCAAAAATCAGGCCGAAAAGCAGCTTGCATTTTTCGATAAAGGAAAGCTTGCGCCAGATGCGCAAAAAGGTTACCTGAATACTGCGATCCGCCAGCACCAAGTGGGCGCCGGTTTCCTCGGCGCTTTTGATTCCTTGCAGCATCTCTTGGCCTACGGCAGTGTTAAGCTTTTTGGCGATCTTTTTTTGATAGGAGCTTAATGCCAGATTGATCAGCATAAAGCCCACTTTTTTCTCTTTAATGATCTTTACCACATCGGTATTTTCCCATTCTTTGGGGTTTTTGATGCTTTGATACCGGGCTTCGTCCAGTTCGATGCAGATGCTGTCCGGCTGTTCTCGGTCAATGGTTTCTTTGACCAAATCCACACTGTCTTTGGATACATGTGCCGTGGCAATCAGCAGTATTTCTTTATCCTGATACTGCAATCTGGTAATGTTGTCGCTCAATGGTTTGGCTCCTTCAGGTATTTGCTGATATCATAGCTAATCACCAGCATCATATTTTTGCCTTGCCATTTGATAGGCGCGGCTTCGGTGGCATACCAAGTTTGTTGCAGGGGGTTGAAAATTTCCACAGTTTGCGCATGGCCCGTTTCCTGCACCTTGTGGAT
>CAYOVS010000048.1:0-2639 GCA_964407445.1 uncultured Peptococcaceae bacterium | reverse complement strand
TGTGGATGGGACAAAGCGAGCAGGGTTGGGATTTTCCCATAAAAGTGGTGTGGCAGTTGGCGCCAATGCTGTCCTGGCCAATGGCTTGGCGTACTAAATTATTGGCATAGGCTACTTGGTGGTTTTCCGGGTCAATAATATAAGCATAGGTAGTAAAATTTTCTAAAACGGAAGACATGGATTGGGCAAAATCATCAATTTTTTGCTGATTGCGGGATTTTAGTAGAAAAGTGGATAGCAATTGGGCGATCAGCACCAGGGTATTAATTTGGTTTTGCGTCCAGAAACGATTTTCCCCGCATTCGTCGAAGCCGATATAGCCGCTGAAATTTCCGTTATCGGTAATGGCGCATTGCAGCATGGATTTGATCCCTTGCGGTTCCAGGATGGCTACTTGATTTGGGGGGAGCGCCTGAATATCCCGGCAATAGAAAACCCCATCGGCGTTAAAATTATCCAGATAATTGTCGCCTAAGTCGTCTTTATAGGAAACATGCTGTAGGTTGTGTATTTGGGGAGTGACTCCCTGATTGCACCATTCAAAGGTATTGTTGCAATAGAGTCCGCCAAGACTGTTTTCGAAAATATAGACCCGGCTGACGTCATAGTACCAGCCTGTTTTGGCCAGCATGTCGTTAATGGCTTTATTGGGGTCATGAGCGCGGTAGACAATCGAGATGATTTGCTTGATTAGTTCGCTATCGTTTGTCTCGACGCTTTCCTCCCGCTCGGCGGCAAGCCTGCCCACCCGCCCGGGGCAAGCGCCCATGGCGTAGGGAGCTTCTCGGTCAAAAAGCACGTATTGATTTTTGCCTTGGTTTTTTGCCTGGTATAGGGCAGAATCGGCTTCTTGAAACAGGGTTTGATAGGAACGGTTTTCTGCATCAAGCAGGGTGACGCCGATGCTGCAATTGACGGAGCCGATTTGCGGTACTTGGATTTGGCGGATTGCCGCAAGAATTTGGTTCCCTTTTTCTTTGGCGGCTTCTGCGTTGCGAATATTGTGCATCAGCACAATAAACTCGTCCCCGCCAAAGCGGCCGACAATATCACTTTGGCGAAAGATATTGGTAAGCGCCGCGCCGGCAGCCTTGAGGAATTCGTCTCCGAACAAATGGCCCAGCGTATCGTTGATGTTTTTGAAATCGTCGATATCCAGTACAAATAATGCGCCGGTTTGCCCGGCTTGCTGTTGCGATAAATAGGCGTCGATGTTTTTTTCTAAAGCGCTGCGATTGAGCAGGCCGGTAACCTTATCCAGGGTGGCTGTGCGTTTGAGCTCGTCCAGTTTTTGCCGTTCTTGCTGGATGTTATCGGCCTTGCCCACTACGCGATAGATGCGGCCGGCCTTGTCGGTAATGCTGACATAGTGGGAGCGATGCCATTGGTAGCCCTCACCGAAATCCACCAGATACTCTATGGAAGCATTTTGCGGATGCTTGGTGGCCGCAAGCAAGGCTTCCTTAAAAGGGATGATACTATCTGGGTGAAGCCTTTTGTTATTATTGATTTCTTGCAGGTAGTTTTTCTCAATTATTTCTGTTGGGGCTTTGCCTTGGTGATTGAAGGTTAAGGTCATTGTGTCTGATGCAACGTCGTAGTCGAAGGTGATGGCATTGGTGCTTTCGCTGAGAATGCGATAGCGTTCGTTTTGCCAGCGTTCAGCTTGTTCGCTTTGGATCGTTTGACTGATATCGGCAATTGACAGATAGCTGTAGGCGCTGCCGTCATCATCGATAAGACAGGTCTTAGTGATATGCAGCCAGACGGTTTTGTGGTTCTGATCCACCATGTGCATGGTTTTTTCATTTAGGCCGGATTGGTTCTCCGTTGTTTGCAGCATCTCGTTAAAGAGCGTGTTGTAGTGATCGGGCAGCTTTTGTTCCCCGGCAATGACAGCTGTCAGGAGATTTTGATCCAGATCCAGAATTTTACAGGCTTTTTCACTGATATAGGATAGGGTAATCGGTTGGGTTTCTTTGCAAATGAAGATGCCCAAAGGAATAGCGCCAATAATTTTTTCCAGAGTATGGGTGGCTTTTTCCTGCTCCTGTTTTTGTGCGGTCAGGATGATGTTTTGCTTTTCCAGAGTTTCATTTTGGGTTTGTTGGGTGATATCGGCATTGCAGCACAGGTAGCGGTCTTTGTCCAGATACAACAAGGTAGCTGTGCAAATTCGTAGCTGCTGCTCTTTGGTATAAATTTGATAGCGCAAATTGGGCGTTTTGTTTTGGGCGCAAATTTCGTTAATATGCTCAATTTTAAAAAAACTGGCTACTTTGGAACGATCTTCCGGATGTACCACATTGTTGAGCCAATGGTCGAGCACTTGATGAAGGGGATAGGGCTTGTTGATTTGTTTTGCACTTTTGCGGGAAGCTAAAAGAACCCCTTGATCCTGGGCGAAATCCAAATCAAACAATTCGTCGTAAACGCTGAATAAGGTTTTTGTGAATTGGCTTAAGTCCGGTTGGTAGGGGGGGGTGGTCATGAGAAATGCACCTCATTGCTTCGATTTTTGCACTGAAAAGATACTAAGTATATACTTAAATTATAGCCCCTTCTTTTGTTTTGTGCAAGTGAGATACGCTATTAATTCTATTTCCCATTTGGTTTCCGATTGCCAGTCGATCGTTTGC
>CAYOVS010000047.1:0-10061 GCA_964407445.1 uncultured Peptococcaceae bacterium | reverse complement strand
GAATCGCCGGGATAATATTGGCCAATCAACAGCTTATCATTGAGCATGGCCGCCACCTCCCAACGCTTGCAGCAAGGCCAGTTTGGCTTCTTCCACCGTGAGCACCTGCGGCGGCAAAGGCCAGCCCTGCTGCCGTAACCGGCTGCATAGCTGTTGCACCGGCGGCGTCTCCAGCCCGGCGGCAGCCAAGGTTTCCGCCTGAGCAAACACCTGCCGGGGGGTACCGTCGGCGATCAGCCTGCCGCCGCTGAGCACCAGCAAACGCTGGGCCAGCTCTGCCACCTCGCTCATATTATGGGAGATCCACAAGATCGTTTTGCCCTGCCGGTGCAGGCGCAGGATCAAATCCAAGATCCAGCGCCGCCCGCCTTCGTCCAGCCCGGCGGTGGGTTCATCCAAGATCATAATTTGCGGATCCGTAGCCAGCACCCCGGCAATACAAATCCGCCGCTTTTGCCCGCCGGACAGGGCAAAGGGGGAGCGGTTCCAAAATTGCTCCGGCGCCATCCCCACATCCTGCAAGGCCTTACGCACCTTGCCCGGTAGCTTGCTTTCAGCGACGCCAAAGTTCTTGGGGCCAAAGGCCACCTCTTCAAACACCGTCTCGCCAAAAAGCTGCTGTTCCGGGTACTGGAACACCAGCCCCACCTGTTCAAACACGCTATCCTTGGCTGCAGCTTGTCCGTTTACCGTCAAGCTGCCCTGCCCCGGCTGAAACAAGCCCGCCAGCAGCGTGGCCAAAGTGCTTTTGCCGGAGCCGCCATGACCGATCACACCCACCAACTGCCCCCGAGGGATGGAAAAGCTAACCTCCTGCAAAGCGCAGCAAGCATTGGGACTGCCCGGTTGATAGGTGTAGCCCACCTGCTCGCCGCAGATTTGCGGGGTTTTCGCTTTGGATTCACCGGCTGATGTTGCTGGGTTGCTGTCCCAGCACGCCCCATCTGCCATCTCCGGCGCTATCGCCTGCTCCTGGCGAGCCGGGCCGATTGCAGTCAGGCTGTTGCACAGCTCCGGCAGGGTCAGCGCACCCTCTACCTGCGGATATCCGGACTGTGACAAGGCAAAGGCCAGCTGGCTGATTTGCGGCAAAGCCAAACCCAGCTGCTGCAACCAAGCGCCGTCGCGGAACACTTCCCGGGGAGTGCCATCCTTGACCAGCTTGCCTTGGTGCAGCACGATCACCCGATCAGCCAAAACCGCTTCTTCCATGAGATTGGTCACATAAATCAAGCCCAATCCCTTTTGGCGGTGCAGCTCCGTCAAGGTGGCCAGCAAACTCTGGCGCAACTCCGGATCCAGCATAGAGGTGGGTTCATCCAATACCAAATAGCGGGAAGCCATAGCCAAAGCGCCGGCGATTGCTACCCGCTGCTTTTCCCCGCCGGAAAGCAAATGGGGCGGTTTTTGCCGCTTTTCCGTCAGACCCACGGCAGCCAAGGCTTGCTCCACCCGCCAAGTAATTTCCTGGGGCGGCAAACCCAGATTTTCCGGCCCAAAAGCAATGTCATCCTCCACGGAGGTGGCAATCAATTGGTTATCCGGATTTTGAAAAACAAAGGCCACCTTTTGCCGGGCAAGCAGCAATGCTTCCGGGTCTTTGGTATCCAAACCGTCTACCAGCACCCGTCCGCTGCCGGGCAGCAGCAGGCCGTTGAGCTGCCGGGCCAGCGTGCTTTTGCCGGAACCGTTTGCCCCGATCACCGCCAGCCATTCCTCGGGGCGGATCGTCAGCGCAATCTGTTCCAGCGCGGGAACAGCAGCGTCTTCATATGCAAAAGTAAGATCGGAAATCTCGATCATAGTTTCTCCGTGATATTACAAAAAGGCGGGGGCAAGCCCCCGCCCTACCGCAAGCGTCATCTACGATCTGCAAACACGGTTGCCATTTTCTGCTTTTTCAAGAGGATTGCCCTCCAAGAGGACAAAAAGCGCTGCCGACACAAAGCCAGACAGATGCCTATGCTGCCGCTTGGGCAGACCCATGGTTATTTTCGTGTTTACGAAAGGTTGTGCATGAAAATTACACCAATTCGATGCGAACCATCGACGCAGCGTCACCCCGGCGTGCAGCCAGTTTGACCATGCGGGTATAGCCGCCATTGCGATCGGCATATTTGGGAGCCACTTCTTTGAAAAGCTTGGTTACCATATCTTCCTCGGTGAGGAAAGCCAAAGCCTGCCGACGGGCGGCCAAATCGTCTCTTTTGCCGATGGTGATCATTTTTTCCGCGCAGCTGACAATTTCTTTTGCCCGCGGCTCGGTGGTTTCTATCGTACCGTTTTTAATCAGGGAGGTAGTAGCGTTGCGTAATAAGGCGCGGCGATGAGCGCTTTTCACTCCCAATCTGCGGTATGCCATGTTCCGGTTCCTCCTTTATTCCTCGCTCTTTTTCAAGGAAAGACCCAGTTCCTCCAGCTTGCTGACCACTTCCTCCAAGGATTTTCTCCCCAGATTACGCACCTTCATCATTTCTTCTTCGGTACGGTTGGCCAGCTCCTGCGCGGTATGAATCCCAGCCCGTTTCAAACAATTGTAGGAACGCACTGACAGATCCAGTTCTTCAATGGTCATTTCCAGAAGCTTGTCTTTCTTGCTTTCTTCTTTCTCAATCAAGGCTACTTCCTGCGTCATGCTGCCGGTCAAGCCAATGAACAGCTCCAGATAATCACAAAGAATTTTTGCGGAGGCAGAAATGGCCTCGTCGGGAGCAATTGTTTTATCGGTCCACACATCCAATGTCAGCTTATCATAATCGGTCTGCTGTCCCACACGGGTATCCTGCACCGAAAAGTTGACCTTAATCACCGGAGAGAACAAACTGTCTACGGGGATGATGCCAATGGGCTGATTTTCCTTCTTGTTCTTGTCAGCGCCCACATAGCCGCGACCCTTTTCCACGGCGATCTCCATTTTCAACACACCGCCATCATCCAAGGTGGCGATATAATGATCGGGATTGAGGATCTCCACTTCCGGGTCGCAAATGATATCGGCGGCAGTTACCTGGCCGGGACCTTGGGCATTGACATAAATGGTGCGCGGCTCGTCGCAATGCATTTTTACAGACAGGCCCTTGAGATTGAGTATAATATCGGTGATATCCTCCACTACCCCGGGGGCAGTGGAAAACTCATGCAAAATGCCGTCGATCTTAACCGCTGAAACCGCCGCCCCAGGAAGGGAGGACAGCAGCACCCTGCGCAAAGCATTGCCCAAGGTGATACCATAACCTCTTTCCAAAGGCTCGACTACAAAACAGCCGTACGAATCGTCCTCGGCGTGCTTAATACATTGTATTCTCGGTTTTTCTATTCCGAACATCTAACCCCTCCTTGACAGTCGGTGAATATTTCGGGGCGTCAAAACGGATCAGGCTTATCTGGAATACAATTCGACGATCAACTGCTCATTGATCGGCAGATCGATGTCCTCACGGTTAGGCAAAGCGACAACCTTGCCCACCAGGTTTTCCTTATCCAGTTCCAGCCATTGGGGAGCGTTGCGATGGGCGATAGCGGCGGCGATTTCCTCAAACTTGGGAGATTTGCGGCTGGCTTCCTTGACGGAAATCACTTGACCGGGTTTCACCAGGAAAGAAGGAATATTGACCTTCTTGCCATTTACGGTAAAATGACCGTGACGAACCAACTGCCGGGCGTCCACTCGGGAAGAAGCCATACCCAGACGGTATACGGTATTGTCCAAGCGCAATTCCAAAAGGCGCAGCAGGTTTTCACCGGTAACGCCCTGTTGTCTTTCCGCTTTGTCAAAATAAAGCCGGAATTGATTCTCGGCTACGCCGTAAATGCGGCGCACTTTTTGCTTTTCTCTGAGCTGAATGCCGTACTCAGAAACCTTTTTCCGGGATTGACCATGCTGGCCGGGGGCATATTGCTTAGTAGCAAAAGCGCACTTATCGGAATAGCAGCGGTCGCCCTTAAGATAAAGCTTCATGCCTTCGCGGCGGCACAGCCGGCATACAGCACCTGTATATCTGGCCATTGATAATACCCTCCTAAACTCTTCTTCTTTTGGGCGGTCTGCAACCGTTATGGGGAATGGGCGTCACGTCCTTGATCATGCTAACTTCCAGACCGGCGGCCTGCAGAGAGCGGATAGCGGCTTCACGACCGGAGCCGGGACCTTTGACCAAGCATTCAACCTGACGCATACCATGGTCCATTGCTTCCTTAGCAGCCACATCTGCCGCCATCTGCGCGGCAAAGGGAGTGCTTTTACGGGAGCCTTTGAAGCCCTGCGCGCCTGCGGAAGACCAGGAGATAGCGTTACCGCTCTTATCCGTGATGGTGATTACGGTATTATTGAAGGTGGACTGAATATGGGCTACGCCCACTTCCACGTTTTTCTTCTCTTTTTTTCTGCGAGTTTGTCTGCGAACCAAAATAACTACCTCCCCTCTTATTTTTTACGTTTTGCGCCCACCGTGCGTTTGGGGCCTTTGCGGGTGCGGGAATTGTTCTTGGTATTTTGCCCGCGCACCGGTAAACCACGACGATGGCGAATGCCGCGATAGCAGCTAATTTCCGAGAGACGTTTGATATTCAGGGCAATTTCCCTGCGCAAATCGCCCTCTACCGGGCAAGTGTGGGCCAGCACCTCGCGGATGCGGGCAGTCTCGTCCTCGGTCAAGTCCTTGACTCTGGTATCGGGATTCACCTGAGCCTCGGCGAGAACCTTTTGGGAAGTTTTTAAGCCTACTCCGTAAATATAGGTGAGGCCGATTTCCACCCTCTTTTCTCTGGGCAGGTCAACGCCAGCAATACGTGCCATTTAATGTAACACCTCCGTCTTTTTTATCCCTGGACCTGTTTATGCTTGGTGTTGGGGCAGATCACCATAACCTTACCCCGTCTTTTGATAATTTTGCATTTCTCGCAAATAGGTTTTACAGAAGCTCTTACCTTCATTTGCAGTTCCTCCTAAGCTTTTGCTTATTTATATCTGTAAGTGATTCGACCCCGTTTTAAATCATAAGGGCTCAGCTCCACGGTAACCCTATCTCCCGGCAAAATCCGGATATAATTGGTACGAATCTTTCCGGAAATATGCGCCAAGATCCGATGCCCGTTGGCCAATTCTACGGTAAACATGGCATTCGGCAACGGCTCGATTACGGTACCGTCGATCTCAATTGCGTCTTGTTTCGACATTCATTTGCCCTCCTTTCGGTTTTCGCCTGAAAGCATACTTTGAATCGCTGCCCTGATTTCCTCGTTTGTTACCGTTCCTGTTGCAGCCTTTGCGTTAAAGTCAGCCGCTACCCTAGCACTAAACTGCAAATGCCGCCTGTTTTTGCGTTTGGGATTTGCTATGCCGCGCTTGCGGCCATCGGCCACCCAAACCCAGGCACCGTCATCGGCCACTACCAAATAAAGCTCCCCTTTATCTCGTCCGGCCAAGGAACGCACCAATTGTCCCGGAGAAAAGGCATGCCCTGAGGACAGACATTGCCGCTCCGGAAAACCATAATCCGCTTCACTGTTTTTTAGTTTCATTGTACTCCACCGATTATGGGCGCAACCGGCTAAGCAGGCAGATAAAACCCCTGGGTTTTATCTGCCGCTTACGGGAACACAGGGCTTCAGGCAAAGCCAAATCACCTTTTGTCAGCTCCATTTTTGTCCCAGTGCCTGACCCAACTCCACCATCACTTCGTTGATGGGCTGATCACCGTTGATTTCATGCAACAAGCCCTTTTCGGTATAGTAGGCAATCAGCGGCGCGGTTTGCGTTTCGTAAACCTGCAAACGATTGCGTACCGTATCTTCTTTATCATCGCTGCGCTGGTACAATTCGCCGCCGCAAGCATCGCATGCGTTCTCTTTTTGTGGCGCATTATACAGCAAATGGTAGATGGCGCCACAATCGCGGCACATTCTTCTGCCGGTCAGCCTGGTAATCAGCTTATCCGTAGGGACGCTGATATTCAGCACCGCAGTAAGCGACGTTTTCATCTCCGTCAGCAGCGTATCCAAAGCTTCAGCCTGTGCAAGCGTGCGAGGAAAACCGTCTAGCAGGAAGCCTTCCCGGCAATCCGCCTGGGAGATCCGGTCCCGGATAATACCAACCGTAACCTCATCCGGCACCAGCTGCCCTTTGTCCATATAGTCCTTGGCTGCCAAACCCAGCTCGGTACCAGCGGAAATCGCCGCCCGAAACATATCTCCGGTGGAGATATGGGGTAAAAACAGTTTCTTGACTAAGACTTCTGCCTGCGTGCCTTTTCCGGCGCCGGGGGCGCCCAACAAGACTATTTTCATTTTTTTCTCCCCTTTATTTCATAAATCCCTGATAATGACGCATCAGCAAATGAGATTCGATCTGTTTCATCGTATCCAAAGCGACGCCAACCGCGATCAGCAAGGAAGTGCCGCCAAAATACAGGTTCATTTTGGTCACTGCCATAAAAATACTGGGGGTCAGGGCAATCAACGTGAGGAAGACGGCACCGGAAAAGGTCAACCGGGACAGAACCTTATCCAAATATTCGGCAGTAGGTCTGCCGGGTCTTAATCCGGGAATAAATCCGCCGTTTTTCCGCATATTATCCGCTACGTCAACAGTATTGAAGGTTGCTGCCGTATAAAAATAGGTAAATACAAAAATCAATAGCGCGTAGGTAATAATGTATACCGGATGGGTATAGCTAAGCACACGGTTCAACCAAGTAATAAATACATTGGTGGAGGAAAAAAGCTGACCAATAATGCTGGGGAAGGTCAACAATGCCATGGCAAAGATAATCGGAATCACGCCGGCCTGGTTGATCTTCATCGGAATATGGGTGCTTTGGCCACCATACACCTTACGTCCCACCACTCTTTTGGCATATTGCACAGGAATACGTCTTTGTCCTTCATTGACCGCGACAACGCCGGCGATCATCAGAATGGCCACTGCCAAAAACAGGAGCACAGCGATAATGCTGGTTTCCCCATTGACTACATATTGATACAGCGTATTCGCGCCGGCCGGCAACCGGGAAACGATACCGGCGAAAATAATCAATGAAATACCATTGCCAATCCCGTTTTCGGTAATTGCTTCACCAATCCACATAATCAACGCAGTACCGGCAGTCAAACTGATCGTCACAACCAACATGCTCCAGAAACCAGGATTGAGCATGGCGCTCTTCAGATAAGCAGACATCACAACGGCTTCCGCAAAGCCCAATACGATAGAGCCGTAGCGAATCCATTGATTCATTTTGCGGCGGCCTTCCTGGCCTTCTTTGGCCAGTTTTTCAAAATAAGGCACGACCATGGTCAAAAGCTGAATAATAATGGAAGCATTGATATACGGGATAATGCCCATTGCAAAAATGGACAATTTTTTAAAGGATCCGCCGGATAAAATATCCATCCAACTAAACAAGTCGGAGTTGAACATACCCGACAAAATAGCGCTGTCAATACCGGGAACCGGTAAGTGAGAGCCAAGACGGAACACTGCAAACATCATCAAGGTGTAGAGTATTTTCTTCCGCAATTCCGGAATTTTCCAGGCATTTACCAATGCTGAAAACACTTACATCACCTCTACTTTTCCGCCTAACGCGACAATTTTCTCCGCAGCTCCCTTACTGGTAGCAACGCAAACTGTCAGCTTTTTGGTAAGCTCACCGTTATTGAGAATCTTAACGCCATCGCATCCTCTGGTCAAAAAGCCGTATTCGTCCAGCAAGTCAACATTGACCACTGCGCCGTCTTCAAATACGTTCAAATCTTCCAGGCTGAGCTCAACAATATCCTTTCCCCAGATATTCTTAAAACCGCGTTTCGGCAAGCGCCGGGATAAAGGCATCTGACCGCCTTCAAAGCCGGGGCGAACGCCGCCGCCGGAGCGGGATTTTTGACCTTTATGACCACGAGCCGAGGTTTTGCCGGTGCCGGAGCCAATGCCCCTGCCCACGCGCAGCGGCGCTTTGCGAGAACCTTCGGCGGGCTGTAATTCGTGTAGCTTCATCTTGCACCTCCTGCAACTAATTCTGCTCAGCTTCGAGAACTTGCTCCCAAGTGACTAAATGAGCAATACTGGCAATTTTGCCCATAATATCGGGAGTGTCTTCCTGGATGACTGAGGAATTCATTTTCTTTAATCCCAAAGCGACCGCAGTGGCTCTTTGTTTCTTGTTATAGCCGATGGGGCTTTTGGTCAGGGTTATTTTGATCTTGGCCATTTTGCGTATCCTCCCTTAACCCAAAATTTCTTCCGGTGTTTTACCCCGCAGCCGACTGACCTGTTCCACAGTCTTCAGGTTTTTCAAACCAGCTAAAGTGGCCGCAACCATGTTGATGGCGGTGTTGGAACCCTGGGATTTGGTCAGAATATTTTTCATGCCTGCCAACTCGCACACGGCACGAACGGGGCCGCCGGCAATAACGCCGGTACCGTCGGCAGCAGGTTTCAGTAAAACTTTGCCTGCGCCAAAACGGCCAATGATTTCATGAGGAATGGTGCTATGCACCAGCGGGACATTGATCATTTTTTTCTTGGCGTCTTCCACACCTTTTCTGATCGCTTCGGGCACCTCGCCCGCTTTGCCCATACCAGCGCCCACATGCCCATTGCCATCGCCAACTACTACCAATGCAGAAAAGCTGAAATGGCGGCCGCCCTTGACGACCTTGGATACGCGGTTGATATATACCACTCTTTCTTGAAGCTCAGAGCCGTTTTCTTCTCTTTTATCTCTATCTCTTTCTCTGGCGTCTGGTCTTGCCATTTGTAAACCTCCTTCGCCTAAAAGTTGAGTCCGCCTTCTCTGGCGCCATCGGCCAAAGCGGCAACTCTGCCATGGTAAACCAGGCCGCCTCTGTCAAAAATCACATCGGCAATTCCTTTTTCCTTGGCTTTCTCAGCAAGCAGCAGGCCGACCTTTTTGGCAGCCTCGCAATTGCCGCCATAAGCACCCTTTAGAGGCGCTTCCCCAGTGGAAGCGCTAGCCAGGGTCACGCCGGCAACATCATCAATCAACTGCGCATACATATGCATGTTACTGCGGTAAACCGCCAATCTGGGGCATGCCGCAGTACCGGATATTTTTCTGCGAATCCGATAATGCTTTTTGGCTCTGATAGCCTTGCGGTCTATCCTTTTATACATAACAGTCATCCTTTCTGCCACAGCTTAAGATTATATCCTTAAGCATCCGCGGCCAACGTTTACGCCGCCAGCTTATTTCTTGGCGCCGGCCTTACCGGCTTTGCGGCGAACAAACTCATCAGCATATCTGATACCCTTGCCCTTATAGGGTTCGGGGGGACGGACTTCCCGGACATTGGCGGCAAAAGCGCCAATCTTTTCTTTATCAATGCCGGAAATGATGATGGTGTTGGGCTGGGGAACGGAGACAGTCAGATCGGAACCGGGGTCCATTTCCACAGGGTGAGATTTGCCCACGGTCAGGGTCAGGTTTTTGCCGTTCATACCGGCACGGTAACCGACGCCCACCAGGTTCAGCTTTTTCTCAAAGCCGTTGGTTACGCCAACCACCATATTGTTGAGCAAGGCGCGAGTCAAACCATGCAAAGCGCGCTCATCGGGCTGATCGCTGTTGCGGGTGATATGAAGCGCATTATCCTGAAGCTCTATATTGATTTTGGGAGAAAATTCTCTTTTTAATACGCCCTTGGGGCCTTTGACCTCAACGGAGTGACCGTCGATCTTAACTTCCACGCCCGCAGGGATATGAATCGGCATTTTGCCTATTCGGGACATGCTTACACCTCCTAATGCAGTATCCGCACTTACCAGATATAGCAGAGCACTTCTCCGCCCAATCCCTGTTTGCGTGCGTGTTTATCGGTCATCAGACCGCTGGACGTGGAGACGACGGCGATCCCCAAACCACCCAAAACCTTGGGCAGCTCATCCTTCTTGGCATAGACTCTCAAACCGGGCTTAGAAATCCGCTTCAAACCGGTGATAACTCTTTCCTTGCCGGCATATTTCAGATACAGGCGAATGATTCCCTGATTGACTTCTTCTATATATTCAACATCCTTGATGTAGCCTTCTTCTTTGAGAATAT
>CAYOVS010000046.1:0-10091 GCA_964407445.1 uncultured Peptococcaceae bacterium | reverse complement strand
TCCGCGATGAGGATTTGCGGGCAGACCGGCAGCCGGAATTTACCCAGCTGGATATGGAGCTGTCCTTTGTGGAAGAGGAGGATGTACGGGATATCTGCGAGCGGCTGCTTTCCTTTGTGTTTAAAGAAGCACAGGGCAGAGAGCTGTCCACGCCTTTCCCCTGCATGACCTATCAGGAGGCCATGGGACGCTACGGCTCGGATAAGCCCGACCTGCGTTTTGGCATGGAGCTGATCGACATTGCCGATATCGCTGCCGAGAGTGATTTTACCACCTTTGCCTCCGTTGCCAAAAAAGGCGGCTGGGTGCGGGGCATCAATGCCAAGGGCTGTGCCGATTATTCCCGCCGGGATATGGACGCGCTCAAGGATTTTGTGGGGATTTACGGCGCCCGGGGTCTGGCCTATATCATGGTCAGAGACGGCGAGCTGCATTCTCCCATCACCAAGTTCTTTACGGAAGACCAGACCAAACGTTTGCTGGAGAGAATGCAGGCGGAGCCGGGGGATTTGCTGATGTTTGTGGCGGCGGATTGGCAGGTGGCCGCAGAAAGCCTGGGCCATTTGCGGCAGGAGATTGCCAAGCGGCAGGGCTTGATCGACGAGAACGAGCTGAACTTCCTTTGGGTCACTGATTTCCCCATGTTCGAGTACGACAACGAAGAGCAACGCTGGTCGGCCATGCACCATCCCTTCACCTCGCCCAAGGATGAGGACTTGGAATTTTTGCTGGAAAAACCGGGCGAAGTGCGGGCCAAGGCCTACGACTGCATCTTAAACGGTGTAGAGCTGGGCGGCGGTTCTATCCGTATCCATCGCCGGGATGTGCAGGAAAAGATCTTCCAGCTATTGCATATCAGCGAGGAAGAAAGCAAGGATAAATTTGGCTATTTGCTGGAAGCTTTTGAGTTTGGCGCTCCGCCCCATGGCGGCGTGGCCTTTGGTTTGGATCGGATGATTATGCTGATGGCGCACAAGGACAGCATCCGCGACGTGATCGCCTTCCCCAAAACCCAGAGCGCTACCTGCATGATGACCCAGGCTCCCGGCTCCGTTACCATCAAGCAGCTGCGGGAGCTGCATATTCGTCCCAATCTGCCCCAGAAAAAGGTTGCTGCCCAGGAGGAAAACAAAGAATCGTAGTATCTCTATTTGCAGGAGGCCTTTGGCCTCCTGCTTTTTTCGACAAAGAATCTTTTTCGCAGGGCAAAATTACCGGTTGTGAATTGTCATTGTCGGTGATATAATAATACCGTCCCTGCGATGTTCGTGGGTTGGCCGTATGTTTTGACCCAACACCTTTTAAACGGGAATTTTGCTCCGGGTATAGCCGTCATGCCTTGCTTTTGCAAGGATCGCGAAAGTGCCTGGGCGGATACCCACCTGCATGTAGCAGGTTTCAAAACGGCGGCCCTCACGGCAAAGCGGGGTTTTTTTATGCCAAAAACAAACCAATAGGGGAGAGGAAGATAGATTATGGAAAAAACAAAGCTAAAACAAATGCAGGAAAAGATCATTATTGCCTTGGATGTTCCCAACCGGGAACAAGCTTTTGAACTGGTCAAGCAGCTCAACGGTTTGGTAGGCGCTTATAAAATCGGTATGCAGCTTTATAACAGCGAAGGCCCGGATATCGTGCGGGATATTCAGCTTTTGGGCGGCAAAGTATTTGTGGATCTGAAATTTCATGATATCCCCAACACCGTTGCCCAAACCAGCCGGGTGATGGCTCGCCGGCAAGCGTACATGTATACCATGCACGCAGGCGGCGGCTCCAAGATGCTGCAAGCGGCGCAGGAAGCCTTGGTAGACGAAGCGGCCAAGCTGGGGGTTCCCCAGCCGCTCTCTCTGGGCGTGACGGTGCTGACCAGCATCAGTCAGGAGGATTTTGAAGAAGAAATGGGCGTGCAAAGGCCTATTGTGGAGCATGTGGTGCATTTGGCCAAAATCGCCAAAGCTGCCGGTTTGTCCGGCGTGGTTTGCTCTCCCAAGGAGATCGGGCCGATCCGCCAAGCTTGCGGCGAAGATTTCCTGATCGTTACCCCCGGCGTGCGCCCCTTGTGGGCAGCCGCCGACGACCAAAAACGGGTGATGACCCCCGGCGAGGCCATTGGTGCAGGCGCCAGCTATCTGGTGATCGGCCGCCCCATCACCAAAGCCCAAGACCCGGCTGCCGCCGCAATGAAAATTGCCCAGGAAATGGCCGCAGAATAGGCGGTTGCGGAAATAAACTGTCAATAAACTTGGCTATACGTTGTTGCGAACCCCGCCTGCGCCGGTGGCATACCTTTGGTACGCTTCCCGGCTGGCAGGTTTCGCGCCTGGCCTAGGTCGTTTCTTGGCAGTCCGTCAGGATGTTGCGCTTGTGACGTTCAAAGCCGTCGCCTTTGGCGACGGCTTTTTCATGCTTATGGGGTAGCAGGGTTGCCGGTTTCCCGACCTGCTTCAAAAAAGCGGTTGTAGCGCAGGGCATCCAGATTGACCGGCGGCGGCTGGCCAATGGCCATCTGGGCCAGAGAAAGCCCGGCGGCGGGGCCAATGCCAAAGCCATGGGCGGAAAAGCCGCAGCCTGCCAGCAACCCGGGCACCTCCCCAATCGGGGAGATCACCGGAACCAGATCCACCATCATATCCAAAAGCCCGCTCCAGGTGCGGAGAATTTTCGCCCCGCGCAGGCTGGGCAGATATTCCAGAAACACCCGGGCAATATAGGGCGCGGTGGGGGAGAGGGTGACCGGGGGCTGGTGATCCGCGTCGTATAGCTCATACTCCCGCTCGCCGCCGATCACAAAGGTGCCGTTCCGTTGCTGTTGGGCATAGAAGGATACCGTGGCGGAGCCGAGAAAAGGCGCGGCGATGGGCGGCAGGGCTTCGGTGACCATCGCTTCGGTGTAGGCGGGCAGCATGGGAATATTCACGCCCACGCTGCGCAAAATGGCCCGGGAGGGATAGTTGGCGCAAACGATCACCCGTTCCGCTTCGTAGGTATCGTTTTCGGTGATGACCCGGCGGATCGCGCCCCGATGCTTGGCCAGTGCAAGCACCTTTTCTCCCCGGACAAAGCGAGCGCCCAATTGTCTGGCGCGGATATAAAAGCCTAAAGTGGTGCGCATGGGGTTGGCGTGTCCGTCGCTGGGATTGAAAAAGCCGCAGGTCACGTCGGGGGCGGCGGCAGGATTCAGCTCAAAAACCTCCTCCCGGGAGAGCATCCGCATTTCTGTCAACCCTGCGGCCACATTTTGGGCTACTAAACCCCGGAGAAACCGTTCGTCCTCCTCTGTTTTGCCCATCCGCATATTGCCGCTTTGCTGATATTCAATATCTTCCCCCAGCTCTTCTCCCAGCGTGGGCCAAATCTGCTGCACCCCGTACATAGCCAAAGGCAGCTCTCGCAGGTCGCGGCCGTTTTGCCGCACACCGCTGCCGTTGGTGACGGAGGCGCCGCCTCCGATATCCCCCGCTTCTAAAACCAGAGTGTCTACGCCCTGTTTGGCCAGATAATAGGCGGCGGAGCAGCCGATGATCCCGGCGCCGACAATGATTACCTCAGCGGTTTTGCGGGGCATGGCCGTCACCTCCCAAGCAAAGCGGGTCAAACGTGTCATTGGCATATTCTTCCAGCGTTAGCGGTCTGGCCGGAGGTCTGGGGGTGATGACGTCCACCTGTGAAAGTGGAATTTGCAGCTCCTTGGCCAAAATGGCGCGAACCAGCCGGTTGCAGGTTTGCCCTTGGCATAGCCCCATCCCTGCCCGCAGATACCGCTTGATTTCATTGGTGGTGAACAAGCCCTTGTGAATCGCCTGCCGGATCTCCCCTTGGGTGATTTCTTCGCAGCGGCAGATGATGGTTTCATCTCCCGGCTTGGGGGCAAAGGGCTCCAGTTGAATGGTATCCTCATATAGTATGTTCATTGCGCTGCCTCCTTTGCCGCAAAAAATCTGGCCTGATCCGCCATTTCCTGGGGGATTTCGATGATCAGCACTGGCGTATGATCAAAGGCCTTGGCCTGTCGCACGCCGGTCACCCGGGCGGGGCAAAGCTTATGGCCGCTGCGATCCAGCGCATAGCCCTCGTCCCCTTCCTGGGGCAGGGGCAGAAATTCATACGGCAGCGCCACGGCCGCCTTTCCCGGCCGGTATTGCCGGTTGACCAGAAAGATGGCTTGCCCGGGACAAACACTGACGCAGCGCATACAGGCGGTGCAGTCCTTTGTGCCGTCCACTTGCGGCAAGGCGGTGATATTGTCACCGATGCGGATGCAGCCTTTGGCACAAACGTCCTCACAGGGGTTACAGGGGATATTCTGGGTGCATTCCGCCACCGGATGAAAGCCGGGTGCGGCGCTGTAGCCGGGAAAGCCGGTCAGCTCCTCCTGCCGCAGGTAGCCCTTTTGCAGCAGGGTGGGGGAAAGGGGCAGCCCCTCCTGGCAGCAAAGCAGATCGGTGCGGCCTTTGTTTGCCCCGGCAAACATCCCCTGCCGCAGTTGGTGCAATGCCTGCTGATAGGCGGCCTGTGTCTGCTGATGGGCGCTTTCGTCCAGATACCCGGCTCGATAAGCGGCGGCGGTTCCGGCAATGCTGCCGGTGATCATTGCCGAGCTGGCTTCCTCGATCCCGGCGACGTCTCCTGCGGCAAAGATTCCGGGCACGCTGGTTTGGCACCAAGCGTCGGTGACGGGATAGACGCCGCCCTTGCGGGGATCCTCCGCTAGTTGGCAACCGGCTTGCTTGGCTAGCTGATACATCGGCGAAAGCCCTACCGCCAGACAAACGGTATCTGCCTCTATGGATGTTTCTGTGCCGGGAATGGCCTGCCAGTCTTCGTCTACCCGAGCCAGAACCACCTGTTCCACATGCTGCTCTCCTGCCGCCTGCAAAACGGTATGCCCCAAATAAAAGGGAACGCCGGTGCGAGCCAGCTTGGCTGCGTGTACGCCGTATCCGCCAATGCGCGGCGCTGCATCCACGATCCCCGCCAGGGTGCAGCCTGCCTGCAAAAGCTGCAAGCCTACTACCAGCCCCACATTGCCGGAGCCCACGATCAGCACCCGCTTGCCCGGCGCAACCCCGTGCAGATTGGCCAGAGTTTGGGCTGCGCCTGCCCCCATTACCCCTGGCAGCGTCCAACCGGGAAAGGCCAGCCCGTTTTCGCTGGCGCCGGCAGCGATCAGGATCTGATCGGCTTTGCAGGTGTATACCTGCTCTCCGCAGTGCACGCTGATATCTCTATCAGGATAAATCCCCAGCACCGGGCTGTTCAGAACTACCTGTACCCCAGCGGCGGCGGCTTGCTTCAGCAGATTTTGGCCGATCTCCATCCCTCGGATGCCAGCCTGATGCTGTCGGGAGCCAAAAAATTTGTGGATTTGCTTCAATAATTGTCCGCCGGGGGCAGCGTTTTCGTCAAAGACAATGGTTTTCATCCCGGCGGAGGCGGCAGCAATGGCGCCGGAAAGCCCGGCGGGGCCTGCGCCAATCACCACAAGCTCATATCTGTCCATCGTTGCCCTCCTGTTCTTCGCTCCCGCCCAGTCCATACTGGGTTTGTACCTGCATCCCCTGTTGCAGCGGCGTAACGCAGGTGCGGACATTAGCCACCCCATCCACGATCATCACGCAGTCGGTGCAGCGGCCGATGGCGCAAAAAATGCCTCGGGGCTGATGCCGTTTGGCGGTGTAGCGGTGCACCTCCACCCCATTGGCCTTTAGCGCCGCAGCAATCGGTTCGCCCGGGTAGCCGTAAAGGGTTTTGCCGTCAAAGGTAAAACTGACCGGTTCCCCTTTGTCCATTTGCCCCAAAATGGGATGCGCGCCAATTCTCATAGGCTTTCTCACTCCTTCTGTCCCGCAGACAGTTTGATTTGCTTTCAGTTTAGCATATGCAAGATTCTTCGTCAATAAAATTTAACATATTAAATTGTGTCAACTTTTTTTGACGGACATCAAAGGAAATTGACCCAAAGACAGTAGCGGTGGGATGCTTTTTGGGGTAAAATAGGGATAGAAGAACAGCGCAAAATGGCAACGAGTAAAGGAGCAAGCTATGGAACCCATGGATAAGCAAAAGGCCATTGAGCCTGAAGATTTTTTGGATTTTTTGGACAGGCTGGCGCAATCTACGGCAGAGCTGTTTGGCAGCAATTGCGAAACGCTTATTTGCCGCCCGGATCTGCCGGAGCATAATATTGTGCGCATCTACAACGGCAATGTAACCGGCCGCCAGGTGGGGGATAAGCAATCGGCTATGGGGATGAAGCTGGCCGCTGCCGGGGATTTTACCGATCAGCGCAATTATGCCGGCAAAACCGGGGATGGCCGGATCATCAAATCCTTTTCCCTGTATGTAACCATTGACGGCGTGCCCTATTCTTACGGAATCAATTTTGATTGTACCGAGCTGCTGAAGGCGATGCCCATGCTGCATGAAATTGTGTCGATCCCCCAGCAAATCGAGGACGAATACGGCGTCACTTCCCAGCGTCCGCCAATGGGCTTGCTAGAGGAGCTGTTGCAGGCCTGCGGCAAACCGCCCCTCTTGCTCAATACCGCCGAACGCCGCCAAATCATCAGCCAATTGCACCAGCAGGAGTATTTTAATCTGCACGGCGCAGTGAAGGAGGTAGCGGCGCGGCTGCATATTTCGCCCCATACCGTATACAAATATTTGCGGCAACTGAAAGCAGAGGCCTAACCGCATCAGCGTTTTGCAGAAAGCCCTTGTTTTTCTTCTGCCGCAAGCCGGCTGATGATCGTAATTTGCTGTTGAAACTGCCGTAGCTGGCCAATCATTTCTTCAATCTCTTGCCACAGCAGCAAACACATATCCTGATAAACATCCGCACTGGGTTGATCCTTCATTTTTTATCCTCCATCTCTAGTAAAGATTCTTTGTTTTCTCCATGCGTCAAATATGAGTCAAGATTACAAATTATTGTAATATGCCGCTAAGATTAAGTCAATACTTAGTCAAAATGGAGGCAAAAACAATGAAGGATTCATTATCCAGATTCACGCTTCGCGTGGAGCAGTCTTTGCTGGACAAGCTGGCCTATGTAGCGGAATACGAAGGCCGCACCAAAAATAGGGAAATCGAGTTTCTGATCAAGAGAAGAATTGCCCAGTTTGAAAAAGAACACGGGGAAATCAAGCTTTCCTCGGAACAATAATGCGGCAAAAAAGCGTCGGCGGTAGTGTGTCGGGCTGTGCGCATATCGGCAATAGAGAAAGAACCGGAAGCTTAAGCTTCCGGTTCTTTTGGCTGCACATACAGGGTTTTTTGCTTAAAGTAAATGACCATGCCCGGCTTGGCATGGGCCGGTTTTTTGACCTCCCGCGCCAGCGTATAATCCACCGGGATCTTGTCGGCGCTTCTGCCGTCGGAAAACCAGGCCGCAGCGGCTGCGGCTGTTTCCAGGGTGCTGTCCGGCACCGGCCGACCATTGCAGCGGATAATCACATGGCTGCCGGGAATTTTTTGCGTGTGCAGCCAAATATCCTGTTCGTCGGCAGTTTTTAGGGTCAGCTTGTCGTTTTGCTTGTTGTTGCGTCCTACCAAAATCACAAAGCCGTCTGGGGAGAGATATTCTCTGGGGGCAAGGGGCGCTTCTTTTTCCGTTGCTTTTGCCGGTTTGGCGCCTTTCCCGGCAGGGGCTTCCGGCCGCAGCAAGCCTTCGGCGGTGGCTTCTTTGACAATTGCGGTCAGCTCTGCGGTTTCCTCGGCGCAGTTTAAGGCCGCTTGCAGGCTCTGCACATATTCCAGCTCCTGCCGGTTGGCGTTGAGATGTTCTTCGATTGGCACCCGGGCGTTTTTGGCCTTGCTGTAGCGACGATAATAGCGGCTGATATTCTCCTGGGGAGTCAGCGCCGGATCCAGCTTGATGGTCACCGATTGCTCCGGGTTGGCAAAGGAGGGCAGCTTCACCTGGGTTTGCCCTTTTTGCAGATGATATTGATAGGCAGAAAGCAAATCTCCGGCTTCTCGGTGGCTGTCGGCGGCTTCACTTTGACGCAAATCCTGCTCTTGCAGGGATATTTTTTTCTCCAAGCGGGTAATATGATGGGTAAACAGCTTGGAAATATCCCGTTTCTTCTGATTAAATTGCTGTTCCTTTTCCTGAAACAGATATAGGGCGTCTATGGCTTGGCTGATGCCGGGATAGCTTTGACAGTTTTGTTCCGGCCATTGTCCCGGAGGAAAAGCGGCAAAATCTACCGGCTTGCCTTGCTTGTAGAGTAAAGTTGGCTGAAACATCCCCTGTTGGCTGCGGCTGGCCAAGGCGGTAAGCTGCTCCGCTAAGCGGCTAAGCTGATAAACGCCCAGCTCGCCGCAGGGATATTCTTCCGCCAGATCGCAATTGCAGCAGCAGCTTGCGGCAAACAGCGGGGATAAGCCGCCGATTTGCCGGAGCAGCGCTTCCTTGAGCGGTTGATCCGGCTGCTGAAACAGAGCCTCGGCCAAATTTTCTTCGTTGAGCTCCGCCAGCGCCAGTTTGTTGATGGGGGGCGGCGGCAGATAGGGCTGTCCCGGCAAAACCTGCCGGTAGCGGGAAAGATTGCTGCCGTAGCGGCGGATGCCGTCGATGATCAGGCCGTCCTCACCAACCAAAATAATATTGCTGTGCTTGCCCATGATTTCCACGATCAGGCGGCAGGAAACCGGGTCGCCGATATCGTTTCGGGTGAGCAGTGTCAGCGCGGCCACCCGCTCGCCGGGGGTTTGGCAGATCTGGGTAAGCTTGGCGCCATCCAGCCATTTGCGCAAAACCATGGCAAACAGAGGCGCTTTGGCCGGATTTTCCCGGCTGCTTTCGGTAATTTGGATGCGTCCCTGCTGCGGATGGGCGGAAAGCAGCAGCTTTCCTGCACCGCCGGGACCATGAAAGCGCATTACCACCGTGTGCTTGTCCGGCTGATGAATTTTGCCCAAGCGGGCTTCTCCCGCTGCCTGCTGTAATTGCGCCAAAACGGCGGCCATTGCAAAGCTGTCAAATGCCATTTTTCCCTCCGGGTAATTATTTTCAACGGTTTTAAATGTCAAAATACAAAATGTGACACAGAAATGAACAATCTCTATTAAAAATAGCCTTTAGCAGGAAAAAAGTCAAGAAAAACCTAGTGAAAAAAAAGGATTTCTTCCTCTAAAGTAGAAATAAAAGTACCACAATGGAATGAAAAATTACGGTAAAGGCGGGCTTCCCTTGACAAATAGTATGACCGGCTACGGTTCCGGTTCTGCGGCAAGCGAGCAATATCAGTTAACAGTGGAAGTAAAATCGGTAAATCATCGTTTTTTAGAAGTTTACAGCCGCTTGCCCAAGCTGATGTCCCCTCTAGAAGATCGGATGAAAAAGCAGGTGCAAGCCAGACTCAATCGGGGCAAATTAGACGTTTTTGTCACATTGGAGCAGGTTTCGGCAAAAAAAGTTTCGGTTACGGTTGACAATGCGCTGGCAATGGCTTATTATAATTCATTGGCGGAACTTGCCCTGAGCTGTGGGCTTTCGGAGCAGGTGACCCTACACCAGTTGGCTGCTTTCCCCGGTGTGCTGGAAGTGCAAAAGCCGGAGGACGATCTGGAGGAGCTGTCGCAGCTGCTCCAGCAGGCCACCGACCAGGCCTTGACGGCCTTGCTGGCGATGCGCATGGCCGAGGGCGAAAGCTTGGCAGCGGATTTGCGGCGGCGTCTTTCGCTGATCAACGGCATGGTGACGGAGATTTCCGGCTATGCCGCAACAGTTGTGGAAGAACAGCGGCAGCGTCTACAGAGCAGGATCGCTGATATTTTAGGCGATATCGCCATTGACGAGGCACGGCTTGCCAACGAACTGGCTTTTTATGCCGATAAATCAGATATTACCGAGGAACTGACCAGGCTGTCCAGCCATATCTGCCAATTTGAGCAGGGTCTTGCCGCTGCCGAATCCATCGGACGCAAGCTGGATTTTATTCTTCAGGAGATGCTTCGGGAAATCAACACGATTGGCTCAAAATCCAACACGCTTGCCATCAGTAAAATTGTTATTGAGGTAAAAAGTGAGCTGGAAAAAATACTGTCATAGTAAAGATAAAATGTGCAGCGGGACACTTCCGCCC
>CAYOVS010000045.1:0-10201 GCA_964407445.1 uncultured Peptococcaceae bacterium | reverse complement strand
GTATATTTCCCGTCTGGAAAAAAGAATTATTCGCAAACTGAAAAAAGATATTCTTAAGGCAGAATAAGCTATCGCCACTAGATAAATATTGTGGTATACTATGACAAAATAACACAATACTTAGCTAGGGGTGTATCTATCTGTGGAGTTTGCAATATTGGATTGGATTCAGGCCAATTTGGTTTGGGACTGGCTTGCGCCGGTGATGCGGTTTTTTTCCTCTATCGGCGAGCTGGGGGCGGTATGGGTGCTGCTGGGGGTCTTGCTGCTGCTGCGCAAATCTACCCGGCGCTTGGGCGTATATTGTTTGCTGTCCATTGCCCTTTCCGCCATTTTTTGCAATTTGCTGCTCAAGCCTTTGGTGATGCGGCCCCGGCCCTTTACGGTGCATCCCCAAGTGCTTTTGCAGGTGGCTCCGCCGGATGGTTTTTCTTTTCCCTCGGGGCATACCAGTGCTTCCTTTGCCGCCGCTACCGCGCTTGCTTTGGGGGATCGCCGGGCTGCGCTGCCCGCGTATCTGATCGCGGTGTTGATTGGGTTCTCTAGATTATTTTTTTATGTCCATTATCCCAGTGATGTTTTAGCTGGTTTGCTTTTAGGCTGCGCCATAGGGTTTGCGGCAAAGTGGCTGGGTGGGAAACTGCTGAAAAAGTGGCCTGCTTTTGCTGAATAGATCTGACCATATTTTGTAAAACTTGCAATATTATCCGGTTATGGTATAATGTCCTCTGATATTACAAATCAGGAGGCAAAAAAATGACGAAGAAACTGGCGAGAGTAGCCGCTGTTCATGATGTTTCCGGTTATGGCAAGTGTGCTTTAACCGTAGCGATGCCGATATTATCCGCCGCAGGTGTAGAGGTCTGCCCCTTGCCCACGGCGCTCCTTTCCAGCAATACGCTTTTTGATAATTTTACTTTTTTGGATTTCACACCCCATATGGACGCCTATGTGGATCATTGGCAACAGTTGGGATTAAAATTTGATTGCGTATACAGTGGATTTTTGGGCTCGGTAAAGCAAATCGGCATTGTTTCCCGGCTGATCCGGGATTTTGAAAGCGGTATTGCCGTCATTGATCCGGTAATGGGGGATAACGGTGTAGTAATCAAAACCTATACCCCGGAAATGTGCCGAGAAATGGCTAATTTGGTAGGGATCTCCGATTTGACTACCCCCAATGTTACGGAAGCAAGCATTCTTACCGGCAGAAAATATACCGGAGAAACATTGGATTCCGCTACTTCACAGCAGATTTGCCGGGAAATTGCGGCGCTTGGCGCAAAAAGCGTGGTACTGACTGGGGTGCAAAGAGGCGAAAAGCTGTATAATTGCGGTCTTTCCCAGCAAACCGGCTATTTTGAAAGCGAGATCAAGTTGCTGCCTTACCATATGCACGGCACCGGCGATGTATTTACCAGCGTCTTGGTAGGCGGGCTGATGCGGGGCTATGATTTGCTGCAAAGCGTGGAAAGCGCTGCTTCTTTTGTATACGACGCTATGGAAGAAAGCCATGAGATCGAGGATGTTTTTGATCGGGGCGTGGGCTTTGAGCTGATTGCCTATAAGCTGGGCTCCGGGTTATATCGAAAATAAACGCAATAGAAATAGTACAGGCCGTTATGCCATTGCTTTGGCGATAACGGCCTGTTTTTTTATTTATCGGCGGTGCTTGCAGATCCAAGTTAAAAAATCCAAATTGTGGGTATACTAGGGAAAATAAACAGTATTGACCACAGAATCGAGGATAGCGGATAGCATGGGACAAGAACGGCAACAGCAGCAGGCTGCGGGAGCGCCTTTGGTAACGGCGGTAAATCTGCAAAAAACGTACTATGTAGGCGAAACGCGCATTCCCGCAGTGAGAAAAATCAGCCTGAAAATTGCTGCGGGAGATTTTGTGGCCATTACCGGCCCCTCTGGCAGCGGAAAATCTACACTGCTGCATTTGTTGGCCGGATTGGATCAGGCCGACGCCGGGCAGATCTGGATTGACGGCTGGCCGCTGCATACCATGGGACAGGGGCAGTTGATCCGCTTTCGCCTTTGGCATGTAGGCTTTGTTTTTCAATCCTTCCACTTGCTGCCCTATTATACGGTTTTGGAAAATGTGGCGCTGCCCTTGGCCTTTGGCGGTATCAGCAAAAAAAACCGCAATCAATTGGCTGGGCAAATGCTTCGGTTGGTGGGGCTGCAGCATTTGGCGGAGAGGAAGCCCAGCCAGTTGTCAGGGGGACAGCAGCAGCGGGTAGGCATTGCCCGGGCTTTGGTGGGGAGGCCGCAGATCCTCTTTGCCGACGAGCCAACCGGTAATTTGGACAGCAATTCCGGGCGGGAGATCCTCCAATTGTTTTTGCGCTTGCGAGAAAGCTGCGATACCACCATTGTGATGGTGACCCATGACCAGACTATGGCGCAATATGCGGATCGCCGCATTGCGATTTTGGATGGTAAAATTGGCGAAGGGGGGAATGCGTGATGGCGGTTGTATCTTCGGCAGTTGCTGCTTTTGCGGCCAGTCTTGCCGCCCAATGGGGTTGGAGGAAGCGGCGCAGGTTTGGGTGCTTGCTCGCCCCAGCTTTGCTGCTGACGGCAACGCTGTGGGGCGTTTTTCCCGGGGTTTGCCCGGCTCAGACCAGCATTGATCTGCCTGCGCAAACCATGCTGGAAAGCGGCAGCACCGCCAATGCCAAGCTGATTGTTGCCGCCTATAGCACCCAGCCGGAGCAGGTTTACGGCGGGGAAGCCTTTACCCTCAGTCTGACGCTGCAAAATACTGGCGACGTTTCCATCAAAAACATTACAGTGACCATCAGTGGCAGCAACGGGGTTGCCAGTGTGATTTTGCCAGCCCAAGATAGCGGCAATACCTTTTCGGTGAAAAGCATTGCTGCCGGGGCAAAAGCCACCCAAACAGTGGCCTTGCGGGTGCGCCCCGACGCGCCGGAGCAAAATCAGGCGTTATCGGTGCGGTTGGCCTATCAAACCGGCGACGGCCAAGCGTTTACCACCGGAGAAGAGCTGGTGATCCCGGTGGAGCAGCGGATGCGGCTGGAAGCGCTGTCCCCGGTTTGGCAGCCCGCTGCCCCCGCTGTGGGCGACGCCGTTTTTGTCACGGTGCCGCTGATCAACAAAGGACGCGGCTTTGCGTATAATGTGGAGCTGCAATTAAAGGTTAGCGGCTTGACAATGGCCGAAAATTGCTTTGTGGGCAATTTGGGGCCGGGAACCCAGTATGAGGCAGGCTTTGGCGTGACCCTACAGCAGGTTGGCGCGTTGGCAGGCAACCTTGTGGTGCTTTGTGAAGATGCTTATGGTGAAGCCCAAAGCTGGGAGCTGCCGGTTTCCTTGACGGTAGCTGCTGCGGCAGCTTCTCAAGCGCCGACGGCGGCGCAACCATCCAGATGGACGCTGCCTTGGCTTTGGTTGCTGGTGGCGGCCGGAGCGGCGGTGGGGTTATTATTGCTGCTGCTGCGCCGGTTGCGTCTGGGCAAACAGCGGCGGAAGCGGGTGCGCCGATGAAACTGTCAGATGTCTGGACCATGGCGCTGCTCAATTTGGGCAGGCGGAAGCTGCGGGCGGGGCTGACCGCTCTGGGGATGGCGGTGGGGGCGACCAGCATTTTGGTGATGTTGTCTCTGGGGATCAGCCTCAATGCGGCATTGACCCAAAATATCAGCCAAATGGGTTCCTTGACCGTATTGCAGCTTTCGCCGGGGCTTGGTCAAACCGCTGCCGGAGAGACCACCGTTAGTGGGAGCGCTGCCGCTGCTGTGCTGACCGGGCAAACGGTATCATCCTGCCGCAAGCTGGCCCATGTCACGGCGGTAACCCCAGTGGTGCAGGCACAGGCCATGTTGTGCCGGGGCAGCGCTGCCGCTTGGATCACGCTGCTGGGCATCGACCTGACCCAAGCCGCCCAATTTGATTTACAGCTGCCGACGCAGGAAAAATGGCCGGCAGCATTGACCAAAAGCCCTTTGGCGGCGGTACTCTCCCAGGATGTGGCCACCTGCTTTACCGATGTGGTTACCGGTTTGCCGGTTACCCTGCAATTGTCTGATTTGCAGGCGCAGCCGTTGCAGATTAGCTTTGATAGCGCCAATTTTTTGCCCAACCCTGCTCTGTTGGGGCGGGATCCTGTTTCGGTCAAGGGACGGGTGTTTCACTTGCAGGCTGCTGCTTTTTTAGAGCAGGGAGAAGCCGCCGCCTATTATCAAACCGCCTTTGTGGATTACCGTCCTTTGGCGCAGCTTTGTCGGGACAATCCGGTGGAAGGTCAAATCCCCCATGGCTATGATGCCATCTGGCTCAAGGCGGATGATCCTGCAAATGTGGCGGCGTTGGCCGATACCCTGCGGCAGCAGGGATATCAGGTATTTAGCACGGCGGAGTATATCCAAAGTTATCAAGCGCAAATGCGCACGATCCAGGGGGTACTGGGCGCGATCGGTGCAGTGGCCATGCTGGTAGCGGCCATCGGCATTATCAATACCATGCTTACCTCCATCTATGAAAGAACTGCCGAAATTGGTGTGATCAAGGTTCTGGGTTGTTCCTTGGCCGATATTTGGCGTATTTTTATCAGCGAATCTGCGTTCATTGGCGGGGCAGGCGGTTTGGCCGGGTTAGGGTTGAGCTGGTTGCTGCTGCTGGTATGCAATCGCTTTTTGTCCGGCACACTGCCATTGCAGTTGTTCATTCCCTGGTGGCTGGCTCTGGGTGGCGTAGGCTTTTCCGCCTTTGTGGCGGTGTTGGCCGGGTTGTATCCGGCTGGTCGTGCCATGCGCTTATCCCCATTGGAAGCCATTCGCAGCTTATGATGGAGAAAACCGCTTGTTTCCGTCCTGCATCCTGTAGGAAAATATTGAAAAACCGCCGCAGGAGGTATATGATAATATAGCAGATCAAGTATGCTGTCGGAGGAAGAACAATGGATATTGGGATTTGGGCTCCCTTATGGGAGAAGCTTTCCAGAAAGAAGCAGGAACAGGGCGAGCTGGCTTTAAGCCCGGATGAAAATTTGTGGTTGTTATTAAGATCTCATATTGATGAGGTGGAGGATAATTCCGTAATCGGTTTTTATTGCGGAGAACAAGCGGCCCGGGTGCATGATATGATCGCCGGCTGGCTGTCGCTGGGTGCGGATGAGATGGCCAATATTTTTGAGCGGGGCAATGCCCTGTTTGGCGGAGACGGCCCCTCCGAGGATGACGAGGCCAGAGAAGCCCTGATCGAGGCCTGGCAGGAGGACGAGTACCAAAAGATTTTTTCAGAGCTGGACGAGGATTTTGATCAAGCGCTGCCTCATGCGGAAGCGTTGCTGGATCAGGTATTGCGCCGGATCTTGAGTAATGCCGCAGAGTAACGTCAAAGTTGCCACCGCACGCAGTTTTTTTTCTGCCCAAGCTATCATTTATGCGGATTCTATAGTATAATTTAGCCATGACAAATGATCCTAATCTTGTGCCTGCACCGCAGCAAAAACCGTTGGAGCAGGAGCCGCAAATAAAACCGTTATGGAAGATTTGGCAGCCAATCGCAGTCTTGCTGGCCGCCAATTTGTTGTCGCTGCTGCCCGCGCTGGTGGCCTCTGCCAGCCCTTCTTATAATGTGGTGGGCGTCAGCCTGCTATCCTATCTGATCCAGATCGCCGGTTTTTGTTTGGGGCCGCTGTATATTGTTTATGTTGGCTATCGGCAACCTGCCGGTGCTTTGGGCATTGCCAAAATCAGCAGTAAGCAGTTTCGCAAGGCGGTTTTGTGGGGTGCGCTGCTCTATATCCTCAATGTGATCATTTCTCTTTTTGTGGTGGCTATCCGGGGGGAAGAGATGGCGCTGCAAAGCGTTTTGCAGCTGTTTGATTATGCCACTAATCCCTTTGAGCTGGTGGCTTTGATGGTATGTATTGCCGTATTGGCGCCGCTTTCCGAGGAGCTGCTGTTTCGGGCTTTCCTCTATCCGCCGATCAAGGAGACCTTGGGCAAAAGAAGTGCAGTGCTCTTTACAGCAGTGATTTTTGCCTCCTGCCATGGCAGTTTGTGGGTGTTTTTTCCCATGCTGGCCGGAGGGATCGGCTTTGCCTTGCTGTATGACAAATATCATAGCTTGCCTATGAATATATTGGCCCATATGACTTGGAATATTATTGCGTTGTCCCTCTATTTTAACATATAACTAATATTTTTTATTGTGCAGGAGGATACTATGGTAATCATTGAAATGGCCAACGGAAAAAAGATTGAAATTGAATTGTATCCCGATATCGCTCCCAATACGGTGAAGAACTTCCGCTATTTGGTGGATCAGGGCTTTTACAATGGGCTGATTTTCCACCGGGTGATCAAGGATTTTATGATCCAGGGCGGCTGCCCTGACGGCACCGGTATGGGCGGCCCTGGCTATGGCATTAAAGGGGAGTTTGCCGCCAACGGCGTCAACAATACTCTGCGCCACTCCCGGGGTGTGGTTTCTATGGCTCGCGCCATGGACCCCAATAGCGCAGGCAGTCAGTTTTTTATCATGCACAAGAATGGTTTCTTCCTGGACGGGCAGTATGCGGCTTTTGGCCGGGTGATCAATGGTATGGATGTGGTGGATGAACTTGCCGAATCCCGCACCGGCGCCAATGACCGTCCCAAGCTGCCGCCGATTATCAAAACCATTACCTTGGTGGATGAAGGAGAAATCGAAGAACCGGAAAAATGCTGAGGTGATTTTTTGGAAAGATGCTTGCTGCGGATCTCGGGCATGAGCTGTGCCGCTTGTTCCGCCAGAATCGAAAAGGTGCTGCATCGACAGGAGGGCGTGGCCGAAGCTACGGTCAACCTGCTGTCTGGGAAGGCTTTTATCAGCTATGACCCGGAAAAGACGGATCCGCAAAAGCTGAAAGAAGCCATTTGCCGTGCCGGTTTTGGTATTGTGGAAGATGCGGAGGCCGCCGCACCCCCCAAACCCTTGTATGCCGGGTCTATGGTATTGTTGGCTGCCTGTTTTGGCGTGGTGCTGATGTATGTTTCCATGGGTGGGCATATGCTGGGCTGGCCGGTGCCGGTATGGGCAAATCATCAGCTTTGCCCTTTGGGCTTTGGACTAACGCAGTTGGCTCTGACCTTGCCTGTTTTGTGGATTGGCCGCCGTTTTTATCTGGTGGGCTTTCCTGCTTTGTGGCGGCGTTCCCCCAATATGGATAGTCTGGTGGCCTTGGGTACCGCCGCTGCGTTTTTATACAGCCTGTATGGGCTGCTGGGGATCCTGGGCGGAGCCCATCACTTTGCCGGACAATTGTATTTTGAAACGGCGGCAATGATCGTTATTTTGGTGCTGGTGGGCAAATTTTTGGAGGAAAGAGCCAAAGGCCGTGCCGGTTCCGCTTTGCAAAAGTTGCTCAAGCTGGCGCCGGATCAGGCCTTGATTGAAACTGCCGCAGGGGAACAGCTTTTGGATTGCAGCTTGTTGCGTCCCGGCGATGTGGTCATCGTCAAGCCGGGGGCGCGTTTGCCGGTGGACGGCGTGGTGATTGAAGGCGAAAGCAGCGTTGATGAAAGCTTTCTTACCGGGGAAAGCTTGCCCCGGGATATTGTGCCGGGCAGCCGGGTTAACGGCGGCGCGGTTAACGGTGCGGGATATTTTAAGTTTCGCGCGGAGCAGGTGGGCGAGGATACCATGCTGGCCCAGATCGCCCGGCTGATCGAGGAAGCGGAAAGCGAAAAAGCGCCTATTTCCCGCTTGGCCGACCGGGCGGCGGGGGTTTTTGTCCCGGTGGTGCTGGGGATCGCCTTGCTTGCGGCGCTGCTATGGCTGTTTTTTGGCAGGGATCTTGCTTTTTGCCTGCAAATTTTTATTTCTGTGCTGGTGATTGCCTGCCCCTGTGCCTTGGGTCTGGCCACCCCCACGGCGATTACCGTGGCCATGGGCAAAGGGGCGGAGCTGGGTATTTTGATCAAAAGCGGTGCGGCGCTGGAGCAGACCGCCCATGTGGATACGCTGATGCTGGATAAAACCGGCACCATCACGCAGGGCAAACCGGTACTGATCCAGATCGCTTTGGCGCAGCGTCCCGGCCTTAGCCGAGAGCTGGTTTTGGCTTGGGCCGCCTCGCTGGAATCTTTTAGCGAGCATCCTCTTGCTACCGCAATTTGTCAGGCGGCTCAGGTGGAAGCCATTTCGCTTTTGCCAATTACGGAAAGACAGATTTTGCCGGGGCGGGGCGTTTGTGCCTCCGTTGACGGCAAGCAGTTGTTGCTGGGCAACCAGCGCTATCTGGAGGAGCAGGGAATCACTGTCCAAGCTTTGTCCGGACAGGCGGATGGGTTTCAGGCCAAGGGCGCAACTGTGATGTTTCTGGCAGATCGCCAAGGGGTGCTGGCCGCTTTTGCAGTGGCCGATCAGCTCAAGCCCGGCAATGCCCGGCAGATCGCCGCTTTGCGCCGCAATGGCTACCGGGTGTGGATGCTCACCGGGGATAACCGGCAGACGGCGCAAGCTATTGCCCAGGAAGCCGGTGTGGATCAGGTGGCAGCGGAGCTGCTGCCCGACGGAAAAACGGCGGAGATCAAAAAATGCCGGGCCCAGGGCGCTGTTGTGGCGATGGTGGGCGATGGCATCAATGATGCGCCAGCCTTAAAGCAAGCGGATATCGGCGTGGCCATTGGCTCCGGCGCGGATATTGCAATGGAGGCGGCGGATATTATTTTGCTGCGGGACGATCTTTCCGCCTTGAATGCGGCCTTGCAGCTGGCAAAATATACCCTGCGGATCATCAAACAAAATCTGGTTTGGGCTTTTTGCTACAATATTGCCGGGATTCCGGTGGCGGCCGGGTTGCTTTATGCTTTTGGCGGTCCTTTGCTTAATCCGATGATCGGCGCTGCCGCGATGAGTCTTAGCTCGGTTTCCGTAGTCAGCAATGCGCTGCGGATCCGGCGTTTTCGAGAAGAAAATACACTTTTATCAGATTCATAGAATACAATTGCATAAAACAGGAGGATAACAACTATGCAGCTACAAGGGAATGCCATCGTCGCACAAAGCGGCGGTCCCACCGCCGTAATTAATAGTAGCGTTTGCGGCGTGGTGGAAACCTGGCTGGGCAATATGGACGCCCCCGGCAATATTTACGGTGGCATCAGTGGCATCAAGGGCATACTGGAAGGCAATATTTTGGATTTGGGCGAGCAAAAACGCAGCGTGATCGCAGGCTTACGCTATACCCCCGGCGCGGGGATCTTTTCCTGCCGTCACAAGGTCAGTGCCGCGGAGCAGGAAAAGCTGGTGGAAATCTTCCGCAAGCTCAATATCCGCTATTTTTTCTACAACGGCGGTAATGACAGTATGGATACCGCCTATAAAACCTGGCAGGCAGCGGATGCGGCCGGTTGGGAAATGCGGGTGATCGGCATCCCCAAAACGGTGGATAACGATTTGCCTTTTACCGATCATTGCCCTGGTTTTGGTTCGGCGGCGAAGTACATAGCCGCCACCGTGCGAGAAACGGGGATTGATCTGGAAAGTGTTTCCACCAAAAACAAGGTGACCATTTTAGAGGCGATGGGGCGCAATGCCGGTTGGCTTACTGCCGCCGCCGCCCTTTCCAAGCGATATGAAAACGAAGCGCCCCATTTGATCTATTTGCCCGAGGTGCCCTTCAGCACAGAAAAATTCTTGGCCGATGTGGAGCGAGTTTATCAGGATTTGGGCTATTGCTATGTGACTGTTTCCGAAGGTATCACCGATGACAAGGGGCAGTATTGCTTTGCCGGAAAAGAGCTGGATGCCTTTGGCCATGCCCAGCTTTCCGGGGTTGGCGCAGCGCTTAAGGATTTGGTGGAGCAGCAGTTGGGAATCAAAGCCCGCTGCAATATTCCCGGCACCGCCCAGCGTTCTGCCACCCACTTTGCCTCCAAAACCGATGCGGACGAGGCCTATTTGGCCGGGCAAAGCGCTGTGGAATATGCCTTGGCTGGCAAAAGCGGCCTGATGGTGACCATTGAGCGTCTGGCAGACAATCCTTACCAAAGCAAAATGGGTCAGGTGCCTCTGGCCAAGGTGGCCAATGTGGAAAAGAAGCTGCCGCTGGAATGGATCAACGCCCAGCATAATTATGTTACGGAAGACTTTATTCGCTACGCCCGTCCCTTGATCGAAGGACAGCCGGAGCTGCCCTTTAAGGGTGGGTTGCCGGAGTATGTACGGCTGGATC
>CAYOVS010000044.1:6995-10445 GCA_964407445.1 uncultured Peptococcaceae bacterium | reverse complement strand
TCCACGATTTTCATTGGGTCTTTTCTCCAAATAATTCCGTGTACTGGGCATATCGTAATGGTATATCAAAAATAGTGATATTTTTTACTATGGATTTTTTATGTGAAAAGGTATCAAAACCAAATTTTCCGTGATAATTTCCCATACCACTTAACCCTGCTCCACCAAAAGGAATATTGTGGTTGGCAAGATGAACAACAGTATCATTTATACAGCCACCACCATAAGAAATTTCGCTTGTAATTTTATTGCAATATTTTTTATCTTCTGAAAAAATATATAATGCAAGAGGTTTTTCCTTTGATTTTACTGTATTTATTATACTTTGCAAATTGTCATAGCCTATAATTGGAATTATAGGACCAAAAATTTCATCTTGCATTATTTTACTTTCAAATGTAGCGTTTGGAAATATAGTGGGCTCTATTTTAAGAATATTAGCATCATAGTTTCCACCTATTTTTTCATTTTCTTCATCTATTAGTTTAGCAAGACGTGTAAAAGCCGATTGATTTATTATTTTTGGATAATTGTCGTTAAAAATAGGATTAGGGTACATATTTTTTATATGATATTCAAGCCTATTAATAAATTGCCCTTTCACACGATTATCTATAATAATATAATCAGGAGCAACGCAGGTTTGCCCACTGTTTAATAGTTTGCCCCATGCTATTCTTTTAGCAGAAATATCTATGTTTGCAGTGACATCAACAAAGCAAGGACTTTTTCCGCCAAGCTCTAAAGAAAGTGGAGTTAAATTTTTAGCACAGGAATTCATAACTATTTTGCCTACTCGGGAACTGCCTGTAAAAAAAACATAGTCGTATTTTTGAGCTAAAATGTCATCATAGCTACAGCTTTCTTCAAGGCAATAGATATATTTTGAGCTAAAAGTAGAGTTGATTAAATCACATATTGCTTTAGTAGTATTTTTACTGCTTTTAGAGCATTTTATTATAGCACAGTTTCCAGCAGATATTGCTGCAACTAAAGGAGCAATTGCAAGTTGAAAAGGATAATTCCACGGTGAAAGAATTAGCGCAATTCCATAAGGCTCGTTTAAAATATAGCTTTTAGAGGGAAATAGCGATATAGGTGTACTCTTTTTTATAGGAGTACACCATTTTTTTATATTTTTAATAGCCACATCAATTTCAGAAAGAACAACACTTACTTCTGTTAAATATGCTTCATATTCGCTTTTGTTAAGGTCTAACTTTAAAGCAGTATAAATTTCCTTTTGATTTTTTAAAATACTGTTTTTCAGTTTTATAAGGTTTTCTTTTCTAAAAGAAACATCTTTTGTTTTATTAGAGTTAAAAAAATTTTTCTGGAGATTTAAAATATCAATTATATTCAAAAAACCACTTCCTTTGGTACTAATTTAGTTTAACTAATATTAGTAGTTTACCATAAAGAAAGTGGTTTTACAATTACATATTAAAAATTATATTATTCTAAAGATTGCAAATGATATTCGTCAAATAGCAAAACTACAGAATTAAATTTTTTTGCAGTAGCAGCACCTTTTACAAACTTATTTTTAAAGGTGACACTATCGTCGTTACTGTTGTTCATAGGAATAAGTTCGTCGGTTGATAAAACCTCGTCCACGTTAATAGCATAGTATTTGCCATCAATATCAAAGGTAATAATCATTTCGGTTATTGTATTTTTAAAAGCATCCTGAGCATCTGTTAAAACCTTGATAATTTCGCTTTTATAAGATTCAACATCGGCTAACAGCTTTTTTGTTTCTTTTTCTTTTTTCTTATTTGTATAGCTTTGGTCGATTTTGGGCAAAATTGGTTTGACAACATTTTTATAAAAAAGGAGTCATCATGAAAAAAACAAAGCAAGTCCTTTGTCTGTCTCTGTTGCTGTTATTTTGTTTTTGTTTCTTGCCGCCCCAAGCCCGGGCACAGGAACAGCTTTCCCTGTATATCACCGCCAAAGGCGATACCATAGAGGAGATCGGCCATTTATCCGGCCTGGAACCGGCATTGATCGCCGGCATCAACAATATCCCAGCCGATGAAAAGCTGCCGGCCGGCCTAATGCTCAAGCTGCCGGAGCAACCTTTGTTCCGCATCACGGTGCAATCGGGCGATACCCTGTGGTCGCTGGCCCAGGCCCAGCAGGTTTCCGTAAGCCAGCTGCGCGCCGCCAATCAACTGGCAGAAGGCAGCCTGCTGCATACCGGGCAAACGCTGCTAATCCCCTTGGGCGAGGAAAACGCCGCCGTCTTTGCGGCGGAAGCAGACGGCCGGGGCGAAGCAGCAGCCGTTTTAGCCTCCCGCCTGGGCAAGGTTCAGTTTATCTGGCCGCTGGACGGTACGATCACCTCCCTCTTTGGACTGCGCAGCCGGGGCAATCACAGCGGTCTGGATATTGCCGCGCCTCTGGAGACAACCATTCGGGCAGCGGCCTCCGGCACGGTGATCGAGGCGGATTGGAAAAATAACGCCTATGGCTATGCGGTAATGATCCAGCATGATTCCCGGCTCACCACCCTCTATGCCCATGCTTCCCAGCTGCTGGTAAAGGAAGGAGATTTTGTCAAAGCGGGAGACGCCATCGCCTATGTGGGCATTACCGGCAATACCACAGGACCGCATGTGCATTTTGAGGTAAGAGTCAATACGGTTTGCTGCGATCCTTTGGAATATTTGCCGCAAAAATTGTAATACTAGCTATGCAAGCTCAAGCATTGGCATAACACCGCCAATAACACGGTTTTCCAAGAAAAAATTTGCCAAGAAAATTTAGGAGGGTTCACTATGAAAACAATGGGCACAAAATCCCGCCTGTGGCAGTTGGTCCTGGCTATGGTAGCACTGGTTTTGCTTTGCAGTGGCTGCGCCTACAGCAGGGTGCGGGGCGCGGCAGAGGATTTGAACAACCGGACCATTTACGGCTATATCCGCAATATCGACTCCATCGGCGGTACGGTGGAGGTAGATCAGCTGGAACCGATTGCCTTCAATAACCGGGAACGCATCGACGCTTTGGGTCTGGACAAAACTGCGGACTTTATCAACGGCTCTTATCTGTACAACCAAAGTCAGGAAACCCGGTTATATCCCCTAGCTGCGGATTGTTCCATCAGTCTGTATGCGGGCAGAAACGGCAGTTATACCCATGATGCGTTAAACGGCGACCAATACGGCGCCAACAACGGCAATCTGACCACCACCGGCGACACCACCGGCCTGAGCACCTTAGACGGCAACAACGCCGTAGCAGGCAGCGATTATCAAGGACAGCTGAACGGCACCAACAACAACGGTACGGTTGCCAATAACAACACCGCTTTGAACGGCACCGTCAACAACGGCACGCTCAACAACGGCACCGCCAACAACGGCACGCTCAACAACGGCACCGCCAACAACGGCACGCTCAACAACGGTACTGCCAACAACAGCACTGCCAACAACGGCACGC
>CAYOVS010000044.1:0-6895 GCA_964407445.1 uncultured Peptococcaceae bacterium | reverse complement strand
TCAACAATGGCACCGTCAACAACGGCACTGCCAACAACGGCACTGCCAACAACGGCACGCTCAACAACGGCACGCTCAACAATGGCACCGTCAACAACGGCACTGCCAACAACGGCACTGCCAACAACGGTACTGCCAACAACGGCACCGTCAACAACGGCACCGGATTGAACGGTACCACAGGAAATGGCGTCAACAACAATAATTTAACCACCAATGGCGCTAACAACACCAATTTAACCGGTAATACTGTGGATAACTCTGTGGATAACACCAATACCGGCGCGGGCGTAGACGGCTATCGCAACAGCACCCTCTACACCAAGCTTTCCAACAAAATCAATATCAATGGCAATATCCCCTATATGATTCGCATTTGTGACGGGGCGGTTTGCTCGATCAGCGAATGTCAGTATTATGACAGATAGGTAAAATCCCCTGCCCTTTTCCGCTATCAAAAAGGAGCTCACGCTTGAATGGTGAGCTCCTTTTTATATCTTATCGTGCTTCCACCGCTAAACCGGCGCTTTCCCCTGCTTTAGGGATAGATGGTTCTTCGCTCGGTGACGATCGCATCCATTCTCTGATCAAAGGCTTCCACCGGCAATTGAAAGGCAAACGACATTTCCCGGCATAAAGCTACCTTAAAACATTTGGTCTGCACCAGATAGCGGTCGTAATAGCCGCCGCCATAGCCCAGCCGCCCACCTTGCAGATCAAAGCAAAGCCCGGGGATGATGGCCAGCTCGATTCTGTTTGGCGTCAGCACCGGCTGCTCCGGCCTAGGCTCTTGCACACCAAAGGGGCCGGGGGTCAATTGGTTCAGCGAGGCGATCCAGCGAGCCTCCATAACGCCCGGGCCGATGATCTTGGGCAGCGCTACAATTTTGCCCCCTTGCAAGGCATGCTCCAAAATGGGAAAGGTGTCGATCTCCCGTTCCTTGGAGGCATAGCAAAAAACGCTTTCCGCCCGACGATATTCCGGCAGAGCCAGCAGCCGGGAGACGATCAGCGCATCGCTGATCATCAACTGGCGCATATCCGCGTTTTTAATGCGGCGCTTGCAAAAAGCCCGCCATTGTGCTTTATCCATAAAAACCACCGTATGCTGATTTTTCCTATCCTGTTCAGGTTGCCAAAAGTAGGCACACCACCATTACTGACTGCTATACTAAGCTCTTTACGATCGTACACCCTTAGTATAGCAAAAAGCGATCAAAGATGATAGAAAATTTTTCCATAAAACAAAAAAGGCTGCCGCCCCGCGACTGCCTTTTATTTTTCTTGCTCCCGGTTTTCCAGATACCGTTCCAGCTTGCGTTTCACCCGCTGCAAGGCGTTGTCGATGGATTTGACATGCCGGTTCAAATCACCGGCGATTTCCTGATAGCTTTTGCCCTCCAAATAAAACATCAGCACCTTCCACTCCAAAGAGGAAAGGATCTCCCCCATCTTGCTTTCAATATCGTCAAACTCCTCCCGGCTGATAATCAGCTCCTCCGGGTCGGTGATCCGGGTACCGGAGATCACATCCAGCAGGGTGCGGTCGCTGTCCTCATCATAGATGGGCTTGTTCAAAGACACATAGGAGTTGAGAGGAATATGCTTTTGCCGGGTAGCGGTTTTGATGGCGGTGATGATCTGCCGGGTGATGCACAGCTCGGCAAAGGCCCGAAAAGAAGAAAGCTTGTCCGGCCGAAAATCACGAATCGCCTTATACAGGCCGATCATCCCGTCTTGGATGATATCCTCTTTATCCGCGCCGATCAAAAAATAGGAGCGCGCCTTGGCACGGACAAAATTTTTGTATTTATTGATCAAATATTCCTGCGCGTCAATGCTGCCTTGCCCGGCCAAAGCCACGATATCCTCGTCGCTCATCACCGCAAAATCGCCGTGCCAAGAATACTGGCTGTGGTGACTGGCCTCGATCACATCATAATCCAAAGCCAACTCTTTTTCGTCCAAAACATCGTCCAACGCATCTGCCAGCACCGTAGGCATCGAATGATCTACATCATCCTCATCGCCCAATTGATCCAGTTCATCCAGAGAGTGCAGCTTGGCCAAGGGTACGATTTCTGTCAAATCGTCTTCGATATCGGAAAGCCCCTCCAGCAAGCCGGCGTCTTCGCCAGCCAATTTCCGGGAATAATCATCCTTATCTTTATCCTGCCGTAAGCCTATTTTTTTCACCTCCCCGGATATTTTGTCTGTTTACTCAGTATACTGTATTCGATTTGTTGAAGTCAAGAAAAGTTTGTCACTGTTTGCCGGAAAGCCCGGCTGCCTTGCGCATTCGGTTCATGATCGCCAGACCCAAACCGGCTTCCTCCACCGTTTCCACCAGCACATCCAAGCGCTGCTCCTGATCGGCCAGACGAAAAGCGGCAAAAATATTTCTGGCAAATGTTACCAAATCTCCCCGGCGGGCAATGATAAACCGATCCCCCTCTGGAAACGCCGCCGCTGTATCGTCAAAGACGATCTTTAGCGGCTCTGGTCTGCCTTCCGCCAAAAGCTGCAAACGCAGCGCCTCCAAGGCCACGCCGTTTTTCGCCAGCTGCACCCGACCCTTTGGGGCGTAGTGGGTGTATTTCATCCCCGGCGCCGCCGGACGAGCCGCATCCCCCGCCTTGGGAAAAGCCAGCTGGCCGCAAAGCTGCCGCAGCTGCTCGGCGGTGACGCCCCCCGGACGCAGCAGCACCGGGATTTCGCCGCAGGCATTGACCACGGTAGATTCCAAACCGATGGTGGCAGCACCCCCATCCAAAATCAGCGGCAGTTTACCATGGATATCCTCATATACATGGCAAGCCTGGGTGGGGCTGGGTCTGCCGGAGGTATTGGCCGAAGGCGCGGCAATGGGACGCTCCGCCGCCCGGATCAGCGCCAGCGCCACCGGATGCACGGGAAAGCGCACCGCCGCCGTATCCAGCCCGGCTGTGACAATATCCGGCACCACCCGCCTTCTGGGCAGCACCAAGGTCATGGGCCCCGGCCAGAATTGCTCCGCCAGCTTGCGCCCTAAAGGGGTGATCTGCACCAGCTTTTCCGCATCGGCCAGGGTCGCCACATGAGAAATCAGCGGGTTATCCGCAGGCCGACCCTTGGCGGCAAAAATTTTGGCTACCCCTGCCGCATCCAATGCGTTTGCACCAAGACCATACACCGTTTCCGTAGGAAAAGCCACCAGCTCTCCTTGGCGAATCAGCTCCCCGGCCAAGGCCAAAGCCTGCTGCTCCCGCTGCCCCGCCACATCTTCTATTTTGATGATCTCCGTTTCCATCTGCATACTATAGAGTTTCCTTTGTCGATTTTTGTTTCCATCCGCCGGACAGCGCCGCCGATTTACTCTACCACTTTATCATTATATCCATCTATTAGATTGCTAATCTATTGGTTTGTCCAATTGTTTTCCCATACAGATTCTTAAAACCGCCCTTTTGCGGCCACGGCCACAGCAACCGGCAAAGAGCAGGCCGCCTTGTGCCGCTTTCCGCGCATTGCAGCGCAAAGTGGGGCAAGGTTGCAGGCTATTTCCCCAGACAAAATCTGCTGAAAATGCTGTCCAGCACCTCTTCGCCTACGGATTTGCCGCTGATTTGCGCCAAAGCCTGGGCGGCGTTTTCCAGATCAATGGTGATCAGATCCACCGGCAGTCCCTCTTCCAAAGAAGCAGCGGCCTGCCGCAAAAAGCCTGCCGCCTGCAACAGCGCTTGCTGATGCCGGGCATTGTTCACCAGCTGGGAGCCTTGCTCCCCATCACAATCCGCCAGCGCTTTGCGGCGCAAAGCAGCAATGAGAGCAGGCAGCCCCAGACCGGTTTTGGCCGATACCGGCAAGATATCCTCCTTGGGAAAATGGGGCAAATAGGCTTGCATACCCAGGTCTATTTGGGTTTGCGTTGCTGCATCCGCCTTGTTCAGCAGCAGCAAACGGCTGCGACCCGCAGTTTCCGCCAGCAGCGGGGTCAAAGCAGACAAGCCTGCATCCGCTTCCGTTATATCCGTTGTCAGCAGCAGCAATTGGCTGGCCGCCAAAGCATCCCGGCTTTTGCCGATGCCGATCCGCTCCGGCTCGCACAACGCTTCACTCTGTCGCAGCCCGGCCGTATCGCATAGCAGCAGGGGCACCCCGTCCAAATCCAAATATTCCTCGATCAAATCCCGGGTGGTGCCGGGGCTTGCGGAAACAATGGCTCTTTCCTCCCCCAGCAAGGCATTGAGCAGGCTGGATTTGCCCGCGTTGACCGGCCCGGCCAGCACCGCTTTCACGCCCTCCCGGTAGATCCTGCCCAGTGGCGCTTGGGCGCAAAGACGCTCCACCTCTGCCAAAATAGCCAGCAGCCCGGGCAGCAACGCCGCCCCATCCGGTGCATCCGCATCATCCGGAAAATCCACTCCTACGGTGATCTCCGCCAAAAGCAGAGTGATCTGCTCCTCCATCCGGTTGATATGGGCAGAAAGCACCCCTTGTAGCTGCCCTGCCGCCATCCCCACGCCTTTTGGCGTTTTGGCCTCGATCAAATCCGCTACCGCTTCCGCCTGCGCCAGATCCAGCCTGCCGTTTAAAAAGGCGCGCAGGGTAAATTCTCCCGGGGTAGCCAAACGGCAACCGCAGACCAACGCCTGCTGCAAAACCGCCTCCACTACCTTGGGGCCGCCATGACATTGCAGCTCGGCCACATCCTCCCCGGTATAAGAATGGGGCCCGGGCATCAGCACCGTCAAAGCCTGATCCAGCAGGCTGCCATCCCGCCCGTATACCCGGTTTAGATAGAGCTGCCGGGGCTGCCGCGCGGCCAGCTCCTGCTCGGGCAGGTGCAGCAATGCCGCCAATACCTGCCCGGCGGCAGGCCCGCTGATGCGAACAATGCCCACACCGCCCCGACCCAGTGGCGTAGCTACCGCCCCGATCGTCTCATTTGTCCTATTGTCCATTCATACCTCCGCAAAAGTTGCACCCCGATGCAGTTCGCGGGACGCTGTCGGTCATCTATCCGCAAGTGTGTCCCTGCAAGCAGGACGCTGGCCGCGTTTATCCCCGCAGAGGGGACGCTGGCTGCGCTTATCCCTGCAAGCAGGACGCTGGCTGCGTTTATCCCCCCAGGGGGACGCTGGGTGGCTGTTCTCGGCTGCATGGCTTTGCCGAGTCAGGCTAGCTTGACGCTGGCAGCGTCTGAGCCAGCACCGCGCGATCCCGGTGACCGTAGTCATCGAGACATTCCACAATGTGCAGGCCATTGGCGGCAAGAAGGTCACAAAGCGCTTGCCGCTGCCCGACGCCGTGCTCCAACAGCAAATATCCGCCGGGGCAAAGCGCGGCGGGAGCTTGGGCGGCCAGACGGCGATAGAATTGCAAACCGTCGGCGCCGCCATCCAGTGCCAGCAACGGTTCATAGGCCAGCTCCCGACCTAAGCGGGGAATCTCCTCGCTGGGGATATACGGGGGATTGGCTATGATCAGGGGCAGGCGCACATTTTTTTCGATCAAAGGCAGCAGCAAATCGCCGCAAATAAAGTCGATTTGCGCTGCTACCCCATGGAGAAGCGCGTTTTCCCGCGCCAGGCTTAGCGCATCCGGGGAGATATCCACAGCATATCCACAAATCCCCGGCAGAAAATGCGCCATTGCAATGGCAAAGGCGCCGCCGCCGGTGCAGATATCCGCAAAGCCATGGGCGCCCCGCTCCACTTGCGCTCCCGGCGCGATCTGCGTACTCGGCGCGGCCTGCGCTCCCGGCGCGGTCTGTGTTCCCGACGCGGCCTGCGCTCCCGGCGCGGTCTGTGTTCCCGGCGCGGCCTGCGCTCCCGGCGCGGTCTGCATCATCTGCCGCAGCAGAGAGATGGCTTTCTCCACCACGATCTCACTGTCGCCCCGGGGAATCAGCGCCTGGGGCAGCGCCCGGTAGGTCAGACCCATAAACTCGGTTTCGCCCAGAATATACTGCAAAGGCTCGCCTGTGCAGCGCCGCTGCAACCGGGGGCGCAGCCAATCCAGATCGGCCGGTTCCCCCCGGTGGAGGGGCAATTGGCACAAAGGCAAAGCAAGCGCCGCCGCCAAAAGCAGCCGCGCTTCCCAAGCAGCTTCCTCCGGCACAAGGCCGGATTTGCGCAGTTCCTCGGTGATCCATTGTTGGGCTTGCCAGTTCAACATAGGCGTTTATTCTGCTTTCAGGCGCTGCGCCTGATCGGAGGTGATCAAGGCGTCGATGATCTCATCCAGCTCGCCTTCTAAAATCCACTCCAGCTTATGCAGGGTCAGCCCCACCCTGTGGTCTGTCACCCGCCGCTCAGGAAAGTTGTAGGTGCGGATGCGCTCGGAGCGATCGCCGGAGCCCACCTGACTTTTGCGGGCAGAAGCTTCACTGGCAGCGGCTTCCTCCTGCATTTTTTCCATCACCCGGGCTCGCAGCACCCGCATGCCCTTGGCTTTATTTTTGATCTGGCTCTTTTCGTCCTGGCAGGAAACCACGATGCCGGTGGGGATATGGGTGATCCGCACCGCGCTTTGGGTAGTGTTGACGCATTGTCCGCCGGGGCCGGTAGCGCAGAACAGGTCGATGCGGATATCATTGGGCGCGATATCCACCTCCACCTCCTCGGCTTCCGGCAGTACCGCTACCGTAGCAGCGCTGGTATGGATGCGGCCGCTGGATTCGGTAGAAGGAACCCGCTGCACTCGGTGGACGCCGCTCTCAAATTTCAGCCGGCTATAAGCGCCCTTACCCTCAATCAAAAGGATAATTTCTTTTAAACCGCCGATATCGGTAAAATTGGCGTCCATAATTTCCATACGCCAGCGACGTTTTTCCGCATAGCGGCTGTACATTTTATACAAGTCGTTGGCAAACAAAGCCGCTTCATCGCCGCCTGTGCCCGCCCGAATCTCC
>CAYOVS010000043.1:0-10522 GCA_964407445.1 uncultured Peptococcaceae bacterium | reverse complement strand
CAATTATTTTATTAAATTAATGCAATTTACCACAAGAATTTTCCAAAAGGTGATCTTATGCTATTTACAGCCGAAGGGCACATTATTCTGGGCAGATTGAACGAACTGCTCAAAACTTACTATATGGCTACCGGTATCAGCATTATGGCCATAGATAAAACAGGCAACCTGCTGCTAAATTACGGCAATAATTTGGATTTTTGCAGCAGTCTCAATAGGACCGCAACCGCTCCTTGCAATTGCCAAGACACACATTTGCAAGCCTGTAAATATACCATCCATATTGGCGAGCCTTATTTTTGTTTTTGCCCCAGAGGGTTTATCCATATTGCCGTACCCCTAGTCCACCAAGAACAATTTTTAGGCGGCTTGCTGGTAGGGCCACTGATCGTCAAAACGGCAGGCACCACTTTCGATGGGGAACAATTCCTTAAAAACCATTGCTCGCTGGAAGATCCGCAAAAATTTGCCGATTTGGTAGATAAAATCCGTCAAATACCGGTAATTGATCCCATCCGCACCAATTATTTAGGCAACATTTTGCTGATGATGGCCACCCAGGAAATGGAAAACTATCAGCAATATATGGATAAGCTCAAAGAAAAAATGGAGCAGCAAAGCAAGATCAGTGAACAAATCCAGCTCTATAAAAATATCGCCAACAGCAAAACCAATTTTCATGATCTGGAAATGCAGCTTTCCGCCAAGGTAAAAAGCGGCAACTTAAAAGAAGCCAAAGAAATTTTAGAAAAATGGCAAGCGCTGATCTTTTATGCAGAATCGGATATGGAGGTGCTCAAGGTGCGCGCCATCGAGCTTTGCTCCATGCTTTCCCGGGCAGCCATCGAAGGCGGCGCTGACCCCAAAAATTCGCTTGCCTGCAATTACAGCTTTTTGGAGCCGCTGAACAATTTAACAAAAATCGAGGATATTTCCTATTGGCTCAACAATATCTTAGAATACTACGCCAGCAGCGTGCTCAATTTGCCCACCGTCAGCAATATGGATACCATTCGTCACGCCATTCAGTACATGAACACTAATTTTGCCGAACCGATTACCGTGCGGGATGTAGCCGAACATGTGCATATGAACCATACCTACTTTTCTTCGATCTTTAAAAAATCCACCAAGAAATCCTTTGCCGATTATTTGCAGCAAATCCGTATCGAAGAAAGCAAGCTGCTGCTCTCCACCACCGATCAATCCATCCTCACCATTGCCATAGCCTGCGGCTTTAGCAGTCAAAGCTATTTCAGCAAGGTCTTCCTCAAAAACACCGGCTTTACCCCAAAGCAATACCGCACCCAAAATGCATCCTCCCCCCTGTTTCGGGAGCTGGACTAGGGATATAAAACCCCCGGCAAAATAAGCCGGGGGTTTTATATCGCCAAAAAAACTCACTTCCTACTACCTGCTTTTTATCCAAATGCCGCTGCAACCTTTTAGAAACTCCAAGTAGCATACGCAGGTCTTTGATATCCTGCTCCATAAGGTTCATTTTCAATCATCACCAAAATCGCATCCTTTGCCCCTTTTACCATAATATCCTGATCCTCCGGCGCTACGCCGGAAGTCTGCGCCTTGGTTGTATTACAAAACCACAAGCCCTCTGCCGCAGCCAAGCCCAGCTTTTGCGGATCCAGCTTGAGAGTATTTTTCACCTCCGCCTGAGAATAAAATTTCCACTGATCCGCAGGCAGCTTATTCATCCAGGTATGTTTATCCCATTCCTGTGCAGTAGGACTGGTATCGGGCAGACCGCCTGTATATACTTCCACGGTGTATGCGTGAATATTGAGCCTGCCATAGGCAAAATCGATCATATCCCCCGAGGACGGATAATCGTCATGGGAGGATTTGCAATAATAGCTTCGTCCGGTGGTAGCAATGAACTGATCGTTCATTTTTTGGCCGATTTCCGCCATTTTTTTCAGCTCACTGTCGGCTGGATCAGTAAAATCATTGCCCGCATAGCATCTGGGCCACAAAACACTTTGCTGCCCGGTATGCAGAGAGGCCAGCGCGTTCATGGATTTGGCATAGAGAAAATTCTGCACCGCCTGCACCTCCGGCTCGGCGCCGGCCATATAGCCCGCCCGGAACAAACTGTTTTCGCCGATCAGCACAGTGTCCTTTGTTTGATAGGTTTCCGTGTCATAGCGATTCCATTGCCAGTCAAAAGCACGGTTCATATCAATATTGCTGGTACGGGGATCATCCCCCAATATACCGTTGTGATCCCAATCCGGGCTTTCCATGCCGATTGCTACCCTTTTACCAATCGCCGCATCTGCGGTACCCTTGTAAATCGTGGCGATCACCCCATCGCCGTTGATATCCGTATAAGGATCACCAAAGGGAATTCCATCCCCGTTATGGTCCGTGGGGCGCAGATTCCAACGATTATTATAGACAAAAGACTGACAATATCCATCCGGATTGATGATAGGAACTACATAAATAATATAATTATCCAACAAATTTTTTACATACGCGCTGTTTTGATTCAGTAAGGTCCACCAAGCCATGTAAAGCGCGCACTCGGCGGATTCCTGTTCGCCACCGTGAATATTGGCAAATACACCAATGCCAATTTTCTGCTCCTTGCTTTTGGACTCATTGGTAATTTCCAGACACCATAATTGCCGCTCCTGATAGCTATGACCAATGGTATATAGCTCACTATAGGCAGGATACGCCTTGGCTAGCGCAGCCAACAAATCCTGCGCCTGCCCATAAGTATGACGAACCGTCCAATCCATCTGTAATGCCGCAGGCACCGTAAAGCCATCCGCAGGCTTGGTGATTTTTGCCAATTGACTTCCCGCTGCAGCAAAGGCCGGTACGGAGACCGCCAGCAGCAGCAACACCACCATGCATAAAACCAATAACCGCTTACCGTTTTTTCTCATTCCCGTTCTCCTCCTTTTCAAAATATGCCAGTAAAAAAACAAGAAACAAAAATAAACCTGGTTCCAAGCACCAGATTATCACATTATATGCAGAAACTAAATATAATATATTACATTTGTGATAATAGTTTTGCGTTTTATGGTTTATCCATATATTATTTGTCTAAAATTATGTTTTCTAAACCAATAATCGGCAACAACATCCTGTTGCAGCGCGTTAACTTATTGCACGAAAGAAACATCCAGCGCAAAAAAACAGAGCCGCCCATCCGATTTCCCAATGGCGCGGCTCTGTTTTTATGCTGATTTTACAAAAAGAAGCTGGATGACCAAACTACTTAGTCCATTTTGGCGGCTTTTTCACGAGCAGCTACCAAAATAGCTTCGATCTTTTGATCGGCAGCAGCATCCAAGGCAGCAGGTTGATGTTCCGCCAAGATTTTCTCTACCTTGGCATGGGCTCTTTCGCTCATGGAGGTAGCACCCATGCTCAGCCAATCTTTATAATTGTGATAATCGTTCAATTCGCCGCGCCACATGGTCTTGGCGCCGCTGCGGGTCATTTTGCTGCGGAGGAAGTCGCCGTTGCAGCCGGTCTTTTTGACCAGTTCTACCGCTAAGGTTTCTTCGGTAACCTCTACACCCTTCATGATCTCTTTGATCTGACCAATGCAGTTATTATGCATCACCAGATTCTCAAAGGAGAAGCCCAGACCAAAGTTGTTATAACCCACGTCATGGGTGATATTGCAGCCTTGGAAAGCAGCCATTTGCAGCGTAAAGGTACCTTCCTGGATTGCTTGTTCATCCGGCAGCTTGGAGCAGCCTTCGCCCGCTTGTCCCCAGCAAGGCAGATTGTAGAAACGAGCCATATCGCACATACCACCCTGTACCTGCATGCAAACAGGATGCGCATAGTCCGCCTGTACGGTTTTCATATCCATGGGAGAATCGCCAAAGCCAAAGACAAAAGGCGCTCCCGGATTGCGCAGCTGATGGATCACCAGACCAAACAGGCACTCGGCAGTGGAAAGGGCGATGGTGCCGGCAGAGGTCATGGGCGTAGTGGCGCCGGACATACTGCCGGTAGCATAGTTGGAAGGCACGCCATAATCGGCACAAAGCATCAGCTTATCAATGGCGGTAAAAGAGTTGACCAAGGGAGAGGTGGGCTCATTGTAGACAGCGGCATAAGGTTTGAGGCGCAATTCTTCTTTACTGCCGCGAACCGCGATATACATTCTGAAGATATCCTCTAAGTCCTCTTTGGTATCGCAAACCACAACATGGGGTTTGGCGGTGTTGCGGATCATCGCCGCATACTGCTCCCGGGTATTGACATAATAATGCACGTCGGAGATCAAGCCCATGGACATCACAAAGTCAATATTTTCCAAAGCGTCACAAAGCTTTACGGCTTCGTAAACCTGTGCTCTGGTCCAAGGTTCGCTTTTTTTGGTATCATAATTGGTAAGCACCACCGTATCGGAACCGGTACCGTAATAAACATTCTTTCTTTCCAGGAACATGGAAGGGTTGCCGTCCCGGTCAAACAAGGTGACCCGGCTGGGCGCCTGGCGAACAGCCCACTCTACCAAAGACGCAGGCAAATGCACCATATTATTGTCTTTTACAACCGCGCCGGCTTTCTTTGCCATTTCTAAAGCCTCGGGGTGGTTGAGCATCATGCCATGTTCCCACAGCAAGCGCAAGGCTGCGCTATGGATCTGCTCCCGCTGCTGCATATTCAGCGTTTCATAAGCTTGTTCCTGAGCGTAATACTGCTTACCTATATACATCTGATATTCCTCCTCAATTGTCCTGTTTCTGTGATACTATCAGTCTATAATAAACAATAGAGGATTTCTTGCTTAAATTCAATTAGTTTTTGTAAAATTATTGGAATGATAGACATTTACGAGAAAATCACCTGGCCAGAGGAATAAACAAGCAGCTATTCGTTCTGTCCAAACAGGTATTCCAGGGGGTCAACCTCCACATCATTGCAGGATAATGCAAAAAACAGCTCGCCGCTGTCGCTGACGCCCAGACTATCCCCGGCCTGCACCTGATCGCCTGCTGCTACCGTCAGCTTGGAGATGCCCTGATAGCTGCTGATATAGCCGCTGTCGTGCTGTAGCTGCACAATATAGCCGCTGTCGCATTCTCCCAGATACAGCACCTCACCTGCTGCCGCAGCCATAATCTCCTGCCCTGCCGCGCCCTGGATCATGATTCCTTTCTGGGAGGTGATCCCGGTGCTGTCCAAAGCCATATCCTTGACCACCACACCGGAAGCCGGCGCAATGAAGCTAAGCGGCTGACGATCTGCCGTATCAACAGCACTGCCGTTAGCCGCACTATTGCCAGCAGCGCTATCCGCCACCGTGCCGGAAACTTCCGCTCCCGCTGCCGCAACGGCTGCATCGGTCACTACCGCATCTTTCCCGGCAAACACCGGCAACGCATCGCTAAAATCCAGCCAGCTGTTATCGGCGCGCAAGCCGGTTCCCACCACATAGCGGGCGCCGGCGCCTAACCAATTCTGCGCACCGATCCCCGCCGCCACCAGCACAAAAAAGATGACGGCAGCAAGAATTTGGCGCGCTAACCGGCCAAACGGCAGCTGCAAACGCCGGGGGCGTTTCTTAAACCGAACCTGATCGGGACGATGATAATCATTGATGCTGCTCATAATATCCTCCACCACCGCACAGTTATCATATACCCTATTTATATGCTGCCAGTATCACAGATATTCAAGCTGTATTGCTTATTATGGACAAATTTGCACAAAAAAACCATACCGCCAATTTTGTCATAATCGACTTTGATCCATAAAAAAAAGCTGCCGCAAAACAGGTGGCACGATCTCCAGCCTGTTTTGCGGCAGCACCAGGACACAGTGACGTTCCTGGAATACCTCTATGAAATTTGGTTCTTATTTATGCTCCAAAATGGAAATCTTGCAAGAAATCCACGTCCAGAGACATATCGTCCACTTCCTGAAGCATCTCTTCCGGCAATTCCTCTACCATCGCTTCATCTTCTGCATGATGATGCGGATGTCCGCAGGAGCAGCCTTCTGCCCCATCCTGACCATCCAGCACCACATTATGATAACGAGCCAGACCGGTACCGGCAGGGATCAGCTTGCCGATGATCACGTTTTCTTTCAAGCCCAACAAAGAGTCAACCTTGCCCTTAATGGCAGCATCAGTCAGCACCCTGGTGGTTTCCTGGAAGGACGCTGCCGACAGGAAGGAATCGGTCACCAACGAAGCCTTGGTAATCCCCAGCAGCATCGGTTTGGCGGTAGCCGGTTGTTTGCCCTGTGCCATAATCTCTTCATTGACCCGTTCAAACTCAAAGCTGTCAATCATTGCGCCGGGCAGGAAATGGGTATCCCCGTTTTCCTCCACCTTCACCTTTTTCAGCATTTGCCGCACCATAACCTCAATATGCTTGTCGTTGATATCAACGCCCTGGAGACGGTAAACCCGCTGTACCTCCCGGAGCAGATACATTTGCACGCCGCGGATACCTTTTACTGCCAGCATATCATGGGGATTGACAGAGCCCTCGGTGATCTCGTCGCCAGCCTCCACATATTGCCCGTCGGTGACCTTCATGGAAGAGCCGTAGGAGCATTGATACTCCGCCAAAACCTGGCCTTCTTCATCACCAATACCCAAAATTTTCACTTCACGCTTGCCCTTATTATCGCCCAGCTGAACTTTACCGTCAAACTCGGCGATCAGGCCCTGACCTTTCGGCTTACGCGCCTCAAACAGCTCCTCAACACGGGGCAAACCTTGGGTAATATCATCACCGGCAACACCGCCGGTATGGAAGGTACGCATGGTCAACTGAGTACCGGGCTCACCGATGGACTGAGCGGCAATAATCCCCACCGCCTCGCCGATTTCCACCATGCCGCCGGTAGCCAGATTGCGGCCATAGCATTTGCGGCAAACACCGTACTGGCAGTGGCAGGTCAGAACCGAGCGGATATTGACCTTGCGCTCCGCTTCGGGGCGAGTAGCCAAATACGCTTCCACCGCTTCGGCCATATCTGCGGTGCAGAATTCCCCGGCAGGAGCAATCACTTCACCAGTTTCCACATTCACCACCGCAGTATTGATCACCCTGCCCTCGATACGCTCAGAGATGGGCTCGATATTGGGAATCTCTTCTACCCAAATCCCCTGGGTATCGCCGCAATCATCGGCACGAACAATCACTTCCTGCGCTACATCCACCAAACGTCTGGTCAAATACCCAGAGTCGGCAGTACGCAAAGCGGTATCGGCCAAACCCTTGCGGGCGCCGTGGGTGGAAATAAAGAATTCCAAAACGGTCAAGCCTTCCCGGAAATTAGCCTTGATCGGCAAGTCGATGATCCGCCCGGAAGGGTCGGCCATCAAGCCGCGGGCACCGGCCAGCTGACGAATCTGCTGCACGTTACCACGAGCACCGGAGTTGGCCATCATATAAATGGGGTTAAACTGATCCAAGGTATTCATCAGCTCTTTGGTCACCGCATCGGTGGCTTTTTGCCAAACGCTAATGGTTTCATTATAGCGCTCGTTTTCATTGACCATACCCGATTGGAACAGCTTATCAATTTCTAAAACTTTGTTTTCCGCTTCCGCCATAATTACCTTTTTGGCAGGCGGCACCTTAATGTCTTCAACACCAACGGTAATGCCGGCACGGGTAGAATATTTAAACCCTAAGGATTTGATCCCATCCAACAACGTGGCCGCATTGGAAATGCCCATCCGCCGGTAGCAGCGATCAACGATGATTCCCAAAACCTTTTTGTCAACGCCGCAATTATAGTACCCCATAATGCGAGTCATAGGGATCTCGTAGTTGAAGATCAACCGGCCAACCGTGGTCTGAAAACGCTGATAACGGCCATCAGAATATTGAGCAAAGGGAACCTCTTCGTTTTTTGTAGCCCAATAGGTATCCCATTCCGGCGGCTTTCTCACGCTGATCAAAGAGTGCAAAGCAATATCGCCGTTCACATAGGCCCGATACGCTTCGTTATAATCTACAAAGGCTTTCCCCTCGCCCTTGGCCCCCTCCTTGACCATAGTCAAATAATAGGAGCCCAAAACCATATCCTGGGTAGGCGTGCAGACGGGCCGTCCGTCCTTGGGATTGAGAATATTATTGGAGGCCAGCATCAAAATCCGGGCCTCGGCCTGCGCCTCTACGGAAAGGGGCACATGGACGGCCATTTGGTCGCCGTCGAAGTCGGCATTATAGGCGGTGCAGACCAAGGGATGAATCTGCAAGGCACGACCTTCTACCAAAACCGGCTCAAAGGCCTGAATTCCCAAACGGTGCAAGGTAGGCGCCCGGTTCAACAACACCGGATGCTCCTTGATCACTTCCTCCAGCACATCCCAAACCTCGGTGCGCACCCGCTCCACCATCCGCTTGGCATTCTTGATATTATGGGCGTAGCCTTCCCGTACCAGCCGCTTCATCACAAAGGGCTTAAATAGCTCTAAAGCCATTTCCTTGGGCAGACCGCATTGATGCATTTTCAGCTCGGGACCGACCACGATTACGGAGCGGCCGGAGTAATCCACACGTTTGCCCAGCAAATTTTGACGGAAACGGCCTTGCTTACCCTTGAGCATATCGGAAAGAGATTTCAAGGGACGGTTGCCGGGGCCGGTTACCGGACGCCCGCGGCGGCCGTTATCGATCAAGGCATCTACCGCTTCCTGCACCATCCTTTTTTCGTTGCGCACGATAATATCCGGCGCGCCCAGATCCAGCAGACGTTTCAGCCGGTTGTTGCGGTTGATCACCCGGCGATATAAATCATTTAGATCGGAGGTGGCAAAACGGCCGCCATCCAATTGCACCATTGGCCGCAGCTCCGGCGGAATTACCAGCACGACATCCATAATCATCCATTCCGGCTTATTGCCGGAAAGCAAAAAGGCTTCCACCACTTCCAGACGACGAATAGCCCGTACCCGGCGCTGTCCGCTGGCGCTATGCAAATCCTCACGAAGCTGCGCCGCCAATTCCTCCAAATCCAAGGAGATCAGCATCTTCTTTACTGCTTCTGCGCCCATGCCCGCTTCAAAATCCTTGCCGTATTTATCCCGGGCTTCCCGGTATTCGCTTTCGCTCAGCAGCTGATGTAGCGTAAGACCGGTGGTACCAGGGTCCAAAACGATATAAGAAACAAAATACAGCACTTTTTCCAGATTGCGGGGAGAAACGTCCAGCAACAAGCCCATCCGAGAGGGAATACCCTTAAAGTACCAGATATGAGATACCGGGGTAGCCAATTGGATATGCCCCAATCTTTCCCGACGCACCTTAGCCCGGGTAACCTCTACGCCACAGCGATCACAAATGATGCCCTTATACCGCACCCGTTTGTATTTCCCGCAGTGACATTCCCAGTCTCTGGTGGGGCCAAAGATTCTTTCACAAAACAAACCGTCCCGCTCCGGTTTCAGGGTACGGTAATTAATGGTCTCAGGCTTTTTCACCTCGCCGTAGGACCAATTTAAAATTTGTTCGGAAGAAGCCAGGCCTATTCTCATCCTATCGAAATTGCTGACGTCTAACAATATCAACGCCCCTTTCGCGTTTCACTCGTGTTCAATCAACTATCGGCTCTTATTCAAAATCCTCGTCCAGATCCAAAACCAAATCATCCTCCAGCTTCAGGGGGGGCAATTGCAAGCGGCTCAGATCGATATCTTCGTCATCGTCCTCCTCCAGTTCCTCCTCTAGCAGATCATCGTAATCATCCACAACGGGAGAATCCGGCAAGGCCGGTTTCAGCTCGCCAACATCCAGGCCCAATTCTTTCGCGGTTTCCACAATGTCGTCGTCATCCTCGCGAATCTCGATGGGTTCATCCTTGTCGTTCAAAACCGAAACATCCATACACAAGCTTTGCAGCTCTTTGATTAAAACCTTAAAGGATTCGGGCACCCCCGGCTCGGGCACGTTTTCCCCCTTGACAATGGCCTCGTAGGTCTTTACCCGGCCCACAATATCGTCGGATTTGACCGTGAGAATCTCCTGAAGGGTATAGGCGGCGCCATAAGCCTCCAATGCCCAAACCTCCATTTCACCAAAGCGCTGTCCGCCGAACTGGGCTTTACCGCCCAAGGGCTGCTGGGTAACAAGAGAGTAAGGCCCGGTAGAACGGGCATGGATCTTATCGTCAACCAAGTGGGCCAGCTTCAGCATATAAACGTAACCGGCGGTGATATGGTTGTCAAAGGGCTCGCCGGTACGGCCATCATAAAGCACCGTCTTGCCGTCGGCCGGCAAACCGGCTTCCACCAAAGTATCGGTAATATCCGTTTCGGAAGCACCGTCAAAAACCGGGGTGGCTACATAAATGCCCAAATTTTTGGCCGCCCAGCCCAAGTGGCATTCCAAAACCTGTCCGATATTCATACGGGAAGGCACGCCCAAAGGATTCAGCACAATTTCAATCGGCGTACCGTCCGGCAGGAACGGCATATCCTCCTGGGGCAAAATCCGGGAGACAACACCCTTGTTTCCGTGACGTCCGGCCATCTTATCACCAACAGAGATTTTTCTCT
>CAYOVS010000042.1:0-10555 GCA_964407445.1 uncultured Peptococcaceae bacterium | reverse complement strand
GTAGTGGGGCTGGTGCGTCCCGGCGATATGGGCTTTGACGTGATCCACCTCAATCTGCATAAAACCATGTCCACGCCTCATGGCGGCGGCGGCCCCGGCTCCGGCCCGGTGGGCTGCAAAAGCTTCCTGGCGCCTTTCCTGCCCGGGTATCGACCGGCGGAAAAGGATGGCGTGCTGACGATGGAGCGGGCGGCGCAAAGCATCGGCGATGTGAAAGCCTTCCATGGCAACTTTACCGTAGTGGTGAAAGCGTTAAGCTATATGCTGACCTTGGGTGCGGAGGGCTTGGCTGCCGCTGCTGCCCAAGCGGTGCTAAACGCCAACTATCTGATGAAAAAGCTCAGCGCCGATTATGAGATGGCCTGCAATGGCTTATGTATGCATGAATTTGTGATGAGTTTGGAAAAATTGAAGCAGGAAACCGGTGTTTCAGCTATGGATGTGGCCAAAGCGCTGCTGGATCATCAGATGCATCCGCCGACAATGTATTTCCCTTTGATCGTCCACGAGGCGCTGATGGTGGAACCTACCGAAACCGAATCCAAAGAAACCTTGGATCAGGTAGCCGAAGTGTATCATCAGATTTATTTGCAGGCGCAAAGTCAGCCGCAAACACTGCATGACGCACCCCATGCTACGGTGGTGGGACGTTTGGACGAAGTGGGTGCAGCCCGCAATCCCCGCTTAAAATACGGCGATTAAGCGCAGCTACAAATAAATGCAACAAAAAGGCTGTCGAATAGACGGCCTTTTTGCGCAGGAACAGGAAAGGTACCGATTATGGAAAAATTGGATTTGCTGGTCATCGGCGGCGGTCCCGGGGGCTATGTGGCGGCGATCAAAGCCGCGCAGCTGGGGATGAAGGTGGCCTTGGCGGAAAAAGACCAGGTGGGCGGCACTTGTCTCAATCGGGGCTGCATCCCTACCAAAACGCTGCTGCATAGCGCGGCGGTGCTGCGACAGCTACAGGATTGTGCCGCCTTGGGTGTGCAGGCACAGGGGGTCGGTTTTGATTATGCTGTGATGCAGCAGCGCCGGGATCAGGTCGTCAGTGAGATGCGGGGCGGCGTGGAAGCGTTGCTCAAGGCCAACAAAATCTCTTTGCTGCGGGGCCAGGCGCAAGTGCTGGGAAGCGGTCTGGCGCAGGTGGGGGAGGAACAGGTGGCGGCGGAGCGAATTTTGGTTGCCACCGGTTCCCAGCCGCTGCGGTTGCCCCTGCCCGGCGCAGAGCATCCCCGGGTGGTTACCAGCGACCAGCTTTTGACCGGCAGCAGCGATTGTCCCAAGCGTTTGATTATTATCGGCGGCGGGGTGATCGGCATGGAGTTTGCTTCTTTGTATTGCGATCTGGGTTGTCAGGTTACGGTGATCGAAAGCCTGGAGCGGATTTTGGCCAATCTGGAGAAAGGCATCAGCCAAAATTTGGCGATGATCCTGAAAAAGCGAGGCGTAGTTTTGCATACCGGGGCGATGGCGCAAGCAATCCAAGCCCAGGGAGAGGAACTGATCTGCCGCTTTAGCAGCAAAGGTCAGGAAATGCAGGTGTCCGGTGATTTGATTTTGGTGGCGGTGGGGCGTAAAGCGGCTACGGAAGGGCTGTTTGGGGCGGATGTGATCCCTGCTATGGAAAAAGGCCGCATCGTTACCGACGCGGCCTATCAAACGTCAATCCCCGGGATCTATGCCATTGGCGATGTGCGGGCAGGCTCCCCGCAGCTGGCTCATGCCGCTTCGGCGGAGGGTGTCAATGCCGTTTGCCTGATGGCAGGGAAACAACCGCCTTTGGATTTGACGCAGGTGCCTGCCTGCGTCTATACCGATCCGGAAATTGCCAGTGTGGGCATGACGCCGGAGCAGGCCAAGGCGCAGGGATTGGCGGTGAATGTAGGGAAATTTACCATGAGCGCTAACGGCAAAACTGTGATCGAAGGCGCTGACCGGGGGTTTATCCAGCTTGTGGCCGATACGGCTACCGGCCGTCTGTTAGGCGCACAATTGATGTGCTGCCGCGCCACGGATATGATCTTCGGCCTCACTACAGCGATTGTCAATGGGCTTTCCGCAGAGCAGGCCTTGGCCGCCATCTATCCTCACCCCACCTTTAGCGAAGGGATCGGCGAAGCTTTGGAGGATCTTTTCGGCAGTGCCGTGCATACCATGCCAAAACGCCGTTAATTGTTGCTGTTATCGGTTTGTCGTGATAAAAAGCGGATAGAGACGTAGTATCGTTTGCCTCTATCCGCTTTTGCTAATGCTGTATTTTGTATGACTATCGTATTTTTTATCAGCCTGGAAAAAGAATGCCTTGCCGCCCGCTGTATCTGCTTTCCAAGATGGCGGGTATAGGCCAATCTGCTATTCCAGCCAATGATGGATTTGGGCTGCGATTTCCGCGCTGCTTCCATGGACGCGCTTCATCTCCGGTACGGATCGGAGAAAGTTGCGTCCATATCCTTTTTCCAGCAGCCTTTTGTCCAGTACGCAAAAGACCCCGCTATCCTCGCTGCTGCGAATCAGCCGGCCAAAGCCCTGCTTAAAGCGGAGGATCGCTTGGGGTAGACTGTACTCGGAAAAAGAGGAACGTCCGGCCGCTTCGATGCGCTCCATTTTGGCGGCGGTAACCGGCGTATTTGGCGGCCAAAATGGCAAGCGCACAATGACGATCAGCGAAAGCGCACAGCCCTTCACATCCACGCCTTCCCAAAAGCTGTTGGCTCCCAAGATTGCACAGTTTTCTTCCGTTTGCAGCCTTTGCAGCAGCTGCACCGGCCCGCCGCTGACGCCGTGGGCCAAAACCTTGATCCCTTTTTCCAGCAGGGGATGGCGAATCTCGTTAAACACCGCTCGTAGCTGCTGATGAGAGGTAAAGAGGACAATAGCCCGGCCTCGGGAGGCCTCCAGCAATTGGATTAGGCATTGGGATAGAGCCTGTACGGTAACGCTGTCTGATGCTTTGCTCCAATCCGGCAAATCATCGACGATGGTAAACAGGGCTTGCTCCTTGTAGGCAAAGGGCGAGGGCACCGTCAATTCTTGCGGGGCGTCCGGCAGCAGATCCAGACCCACCCGTTGCTTGAAATACGCAAAGGATTTGCCTGCCGCCAGGGTGGCAGAGGTCAATACCGCCGCATCGCAATGCTCATACAGGCAGTTGCGCAGCAGCTCGCCCAGTTCAATTGGGGCAGTATGCAGAGAAGGCTTTTTTTCCGCATCTGCAAAGCGCACCCAGGATACATAGTTGTCCTGATCCTGCTTTAGACAGGCTTTTAGGGTAGCAGCCATTTCTCTGGCGTTGCCGCCGATGCTTTGCAGCTCGTCCTTGCCGGGGATATGCTGCTCTTCCTCCCGGTCTTCCTCTTCCTCGCTTTGCAGCAGATCCTGAATGCGAAAGGCTAGTCTAGCCAATTGATTTAAGGCTTCCGCCAGTTCTTCACCCTTGGATAGCAGCAAAGGCCAGTCCTCCTGGCGATAATGCTTGCTTAAAATGCGAACGGTAGCAGGATAAAACAGCTCTTTGGATGCATCCTGTTTAAAAAATTCCGTAACCAAGGCAAAAAATTCCTCTGCGGCGGTCAAAGTAGCCGTGAGTTCACCATCCAAATCATCCAGATGCTTGTTGAGCATTTGTTGGGTCAACTGGGATAAAAACACACCGGTGGCATAATGCCGCAGGCTAAGCAAAGCCCCTGTTTCTTTCCCCCGCTCCCGTCGCTTCAACCGGCCCAGCAAATTGAGAATGGCATAAAAATCCACATTGGCCGCCAATTGCTCTTCGGCGGCTTTTTCCAGATGATGGGCTTCGTCAATGACCAGATAGCTGAAGGGGGGCAAAAAAGCGGTCTCCATGGCCGCATTTGCCACCAATAGGGAGTGGTTGAGAATATAAATATCGCTGTTGTTGGCGGCGATTCGCGATTTTTGCACATTGCAGCCGCCGCTTTTGCGAAAAGGGCAAAACATGGCGCAATTTTCCTTGGAGGCGCAGACCCGCTGCCAGCGCCATTGCTCGTAGCCGTTGAGCATCAGCTCGTCTCCGTCGCCGCTGCTGCTTCCGGCCTGCCATACCGCTACCCGCATCAGAAAATAGCGCAGATTTTCCGGCGGTTGCTTTAGCAGACTGTTGTATAGGCGGCGGCAAAGATAATTGCTGCGGCCCTTCAGCACCGCAGCCGTCAGCGGTTTATTCAAAAGCTGGCTCAGCAGGGGAATATCCTTGTTGAGCAATTGCTCCTGTAAATTTTTGGTATGGGTGGAGATGGCCACCTTTTTGCCGGAGCCTTCGGCAAATAGCGCGGCAGGCAGCAAATAGGCCAGCGATTTGCCGGTGCCGGTGCCCGCCTCCGCTAAAAGAAAGCCTTGCTGGTTGAAGGTTTCCGCCACCGCTTTGGACATTGCCAATTGCTGTGGCCGGTCTTCAAATCCTTCTAGACGAGCGGCAAACTCGCCGTCGCCGGAAAGATAGCGGTCAATATCGGTGAGCTTGATCCGGTATTGCTCGTTGACGTCGCTTTTCTTCTGCGCAGGGTAGGTGCGGCGGGGACGTGCTTGCATTTCTGCTGCCGCCGCGCTGGGCAAGCCGCATTCTTGCCGCAACAATTGATCCAAAGGGCCGCTGTTGTCGCCGGCTAAGGTCAGCAGATCCTGCCGGGCTTTTTCCGGCAGCTTTTTCAGGGTGTTTTTGGCCTGAATCAGCAGCTCGGCGGTGGCCAGTGCGTCGGCCAATGCCCGGTGGGCGGAGGTGTTTTCAATCGCCAGCATGCCGGTGAGCCAGGCCAGCGAATAGCTGGCGCAGCAGGGATAGGCGATTTGCGCTAGGGTGATGGTATCCAGCCATTCCCGGGGGTCGTCCCAGGTTTTGTGGAGAAATGCGGAGTCAAACTCCGCATTATGGGCGCAAATCACCGCTTCGCCGATAAACTCTTCCAGCGATGGAATAATATCCTCGATATGGGGCTGATTTTGCAGCATTTCATTGGTGATGCCGGTCAAATCACTGACAAAATCGCTGATGGGAAAGCCACAGTCGATCAAAGAGGTGTATTGATCGACGATCAATCCCCGCCGTATCTTCACGGCGGCCACCTCGATAATTTTATCCTGCTCCGGATCTAATCCGGTGGTTTCCAGGTCGATGACCACAAATTCGCTCATCTTTGTTTAAAATCCCAACTCATTTTTTGCCCGGACGATAGCCGCCGTTACGGCCTGGGGTGCGGGGCCGCCCTCGCTTTGCCGCGCCGCAACGCATTGCTCTAAGGAAATGGCCTGATATACGCCTTCCTCAAACAATTGGCATTGCTCTTGCAGCTCTTCCATGGTTAGCTGATCCAGTTCCTTGCCCTGTGCTTCGCAGTATAAGACCAAACGGCCGGTGACCGCATGGGCGTCCCGGAAGGGCAAGCCCTGCTTTACCAGATAGTCTGCCATATCGGTAGCATTGATAAAGCCACCGCCTGCGGCTTTGCGCATTTTGGCTTCGTTGACCTGAATGGTTTCCAGCATGGGGATAAACACGGCCAGACAAGCGGCGATGGTATCGGCTACCTCAAAAACAGCTTCCTTGTCCTCCTGCATGTCCTTATTGTAGGCTAGGGGCAGCCCCTTCATCACGGTCAGCAGGCCTAGCAAATTGCCGTATACCCGCCCTGTTTTTCCCCGGATCAGCTCTGCCATATCCGGGTTTTTCTTTTGCGGCATGATGGAAGAACCGGTAGAGAAGGCGTCATCCAAGGTGATAAAATGGTATTCGTGGCTGCTCCAAAGAACGATTTCTTCGCAAAAGCGGGATAGGTGCATCATCATAATAGAAGCGTCCGCCATAAATTCCAAGGCAAAATCCCGGTCGGAAACCCCGTCCAAAGAGTTGGCGCAGGGTGCGTCAAAGCCCAGAGCCGCTGCGGTTTGTTTGCGATTGATGGGGAAGGTTGTACCGGCCAAGGCGCCGCTGCCCAAAGGGCATTGGTTCATCCGCGCGGCGCAATCGGCAAAGCGGCTGATATCCCGGCTGAACATTTGCACATAGGCCATCAGATGATGGGCAAAGGTGATCGGCTGGGCAATTTGCAAATGGGTATAGCCGGGCATTACCGTATCGGTGTGTTGCTCTGCCTTTTCCAGCAGTACCCGAATCAATTGCCGCAGGCTTTCTTCCGTATCGGTCAGCTGTTTGCGCAGCCATAACCGCAAATCCAGGGCAATCTGGTCGTTGCGGCTTCTGGCGGTATGCAGTTTTTTGCCCAGATCCCCCAGCTTTTGGGTGAGCAATTGCTCAATATTCATGTGAATATCTTCCGCCGCTACGTCAAAAACCACGCGTCCCGCGTCGATATCCCCTTTCACCTCTAATAGTCCCTGACGCAAACGGTCGGCTTCCTCCGGGGTGATGATCCCTTGTTTACCCAGCATGGCTGCGTGTGCCATGGACCCCTCGATGTCTTCGGCATATAATCGCTGATCAAAGCCGATAGAGGACTGAAAATCCTCGGCAAATTTATCCGTGCTTCCGGCAAAACGTCCGCCCCATAATTTCATAACGATCGCTCCTTGTATCAAAAATAATGTATTGTGCATGCGGAACAGCAGGCGGTAATAACGGTTGTAAAAAAGTGCATAAACATAAAAACAAAATTAAGTTAAAAAGGCAGGTTGTCGCCGCTGTGCCAAAATAAAGAGGTTGCCTGTAACCAGACAACCCCTTTTGATTCCGCCTTGCAAACAGGCAAAAACAATTATACGCTTATTCTTCGTTGGCCGGTTCTTCGGTATAGGCTTCTTCTGCCATCGATTCATCTTTAGCCAGGGTAGCTTTGATGGATAAGCTCATTCTCTTGGCTTCGGGATCCACCGCCAGCACTTTTACCTGTACTTCGTCGCCGGGTTTAACCACATCTTCGGTTTTTTCTACCCGTTGATGCGCCATTTGGGAAATGTGTACCAAGCCTTCCACGCCGGGTTCCACTTCCAGGAATGCGCCAAAGGTGGTGGTGCGCATTACCTTGGCGGTGATGATGCTGCCTTCGGGATATTTCTCGGCAGCCAGCGACCAGGGATTGGGTGTGAGCTGTTTCAGACCCAAGGAGATTTTTTCATTTTCCACATCAACGCCCAAGATAAAGACATCGATCTCGTCGCCTTCTTTGAGCAGATCTGCGGGATGATTTACCCGGTACCAAGCCATTTCTGAAACGTGCAGCAAGCCGTCTACGCCGCCGATATCTACAAACGCACCAAAATTGGTCAGGCGGCGCACAACGCCGTGACGGGTTTGCCCTTCGGCGATTTCGGCCCAAGTCTTTTCTTTTTGGTTCTGGGAAGCCTTGCGTAAAACAGCTTTGGCGGAGAGCACCAGCTTGTTGCTGTGTTTATCGCAGTCGATAATCTTCATTTGCAGTTCTTTGCCGATATAGGTGCTCAGGTCTTCCACATAGCCCAGACCCACCAAAGAGGCGGGGACAAAGCCGCGCAGACCCACGTCCACCAGAACGCCGCCCTTCACAACTTCGGTGACTACGCCGCTGACGATTTCTTTATCGGCTTTCATTTGGGCCAGCTTATCCCAAGCCACGTCCTGATCCACTCTTTTTTTAGAGAGAATGGGATAGCCTTCCTGATTTTCCCGGCGCAGGATCAAAACGTCGATTTCATCGCCGACTTTGAAGCGTTCCCGGATGTTTTTGGCATCATCGGGGGTCAACTCGGAGGAGGACAATACGCCCTCGCTCTTGCCGCCGATATCTACCAACAATTCTTCATCCTTTACCTGAACCACAACGCCTTTTACTCTGGCGCCGCGACGGATTTCTTTCATATCGCCATATTCTTCGGCGAAAGCATCGGCCAAGCTTTTTTCTTCATCTTCGGCAGGAGCAGCTTCTTCAGCAGCAGCTTCTGTTTCCGCCGGGGCGACGGGTTGCTGATATGCGGCCTGTTCCTCATCGTTGGGAACAGCCGTTTGCTCAAGAGCATCCGCATGCTCGCAAATTTCCTTTTCCATATTTTCTTCGCATTCTGTGCAATCCAAGTTCTTTTCCAATTCTGTCATCTGTTCTACTACCTCCTCAATAATCCAATCTGGCGTTGAGGCACCGGCGGTGACGCCCAGCCGCTTAACCTCACGCACGCTATTCATATCCAAATCGGCAATGGTTTCGATACAATAGGTATCGGCTCCGGCCGCTTTGCATATTTGAGCCAGTTTTTGGGTGTTGGAACTGTTTTTGCCACCGATCACGATCATGGCCTCAACTGTTTTTGCCAGCTCCTCGGTTGCCCGCTGCTTTTGGGCAGTGCTTGGGCAAATGGTGTTTTCAATCTTTATCATATGACATTTCGCAGCAATTATGGCTGCGATTGCCTGAAAATTTTCTTCTCTTTGGGTGGTTTGGGAAAGCACCGCAGCTTTTTCGAAAGAAGCCAAGCTGTTGGCCGCGGCAATATCCTTTACTGCAATCGCCCGATTTGCCCAAGCGCAAATGCCCTGTACTTCCGGATGCGTCGGGTCGCCCACAAGCAGCACCTGAAACCCTTGTTCCTGCCAATAGACGGCTCGCTGCTGCACTTTTTGCACAAAAGGGCAAGTTGCGTCAAATACTGCTTTGCCGCCGGATTGCGCCCAAGCAATCACATCCGGGGCTGCTCCATGCGCTCTGATTACCAAACAAGGGGCGTCAAATTCTTCCCTGTTATTGATCGGAAAAATATTTTTTCTTTTAAGTCTTTCTATTTCTTGCGGATTGTGGATTAACGATCCCCAAGTTTGGCAGTAACCGTACTGTATTGCTGCGTTTTCGGCTAAATTGACTGCACGTCGAACGCCGAAACAAAAGCCTGCGTGCTTGGCAAGAACGATTTCCACCATTGCCTCCCAACATGCTGCCTTGAAAATTGCTATGATAAACCGTAATTATATCAATTTCGCTACTGAACAAGAATATCCTGCTACGAATTAAGAAAAAGCTAATTTTTCTTTTGCGCTATTTTCCCTTCTTTTTGCAAAACCGCCACACACTGTTGATGCAAATTTGTTACAGTTTGTTCAAGTAATTTTGTCAAAGCAGGAATTTGCTCTTTTAACGGCAACTCAAATTGGTTGGGATCAATGGGCTGGCCGATTTTGACCACGATATTACGCCGCCAGAATTTTCCTAAATCTCCGGTATTGGTCAAGGCTACGGGGACCACCGTAACCTTGCTGCGGCAGGCTAAATATGCGGCACCTTGTTTAAAATCGGTCATTCCCTGGCCAAATGTGCGCCGCCCTTCCGGGAAAATGGCGGCTGAATGCCCTTCCTTGAGGATATTCAGCACGGTGCGCATGGCGCTCAGATCCGAGTCGTCTCTTTTGAGAAATACCGCGCCCAATGCGCTGAAAAGAAGGCGGGGGATCGTTTGGTGGGCAAACTCCTCTTTGGCCAGAAAGGTGAGATGATAGGGGAAAGCGGATACCAGAATAGGGGGATCGCCAAAGGAAAGATGATTGGCAATGACAATAACCGGTTGTTGCTGGGGAATATTCTCTTTGCCGATAATGCGCACGCCGACAATTTTGAGCCAAATACCGCAAAGCGTCCGGGCAAAAGCATATAATGTATTCATACCCTAGTGTCTCCTAGTGTCAAATTCATTTGTGTCCAAGTATTGCCATACCTGTTTATGCGCCCGCTAACGTGGCCAAATGGGCTACCACCTGGGCAATATCCATGTCGCCGGTATCCACATAGATTGCGTCCGGCGCTTGCGTCAGTGGCGAATTGGCCCGGGTGCTGTCTCGGTGATCCCGAGCGGCAATATCTGCGGTAAGCTGCGGCAGATCTATCGGTAAGCCTTTGTCCCGCAGTTCTTGAGCCCGGCGCTCCGCCCGCACCGCTAAGGGCGCGGTCAAAAAGATTTTGCAATCCGCATCCGGCAGCACTACGGTGCCAATGTCCCGCCCATCCATCACCACGCCGCCCTGTCCCGCCATAATGCGCTGCTGTGCCACCAGCGCCTGCCGCACGCCTGCCACGGCTGAAACCGGGCTGGCGGCATCGCCCACTGCTGGCTGGCGGATCTCCTGAGAGATATCTTGCCCGTTGCAGTATACATGATACCCGTCCGCCAGGTTGGCAAGACGGATTTCCGTTTTTTCCGCCAACTGGCACAAGGCGTCATCATTATCCATGCGGATTCCCTTTTGCAGAGCCAACCAAGCTATGCTGCGATACATGGCGCCGGTGTCGATATATAGATACCCCAGCTTTGCCGCAAGCATTTTGGCTACCGTGCTTTTTCCAGCGCCTGCCGGGCCGTCGATGGCAATTTGTTTGGCGATCATAGTATTACCTTTCTCCGGCCAAGGCGCGATGAGAAATGCCAATGGCCACATCGTCCAGATGCAGCATGCCAATGGCAAAGAATACAGCTACGCATAAATGGTCGCCTCTTCTGGCCACGCCGATTTTTCCGCCGAAATTCAAGCCGATAGAGCGATTCATCACTTGACTGAGGATTTCGTGAGTAGCGCCTGCTACAGCTCCTTCGTCGGCGTGACTGTCGGTGATTACGCCCTCCCGCCTGG